>JALTHX010000095.1:0-10751 GCA_027076005.1 Caldisericaceae bacterium | reverse complement strand
CTTGTTCACGGAGATACTACAACTACCTTTTCTTCCACACTTGCCGCATTCTATGAGAAAATCCCTATAGGGCACGTAGAGGCAGGGTTAAGAACGTTTAATAAGTTCTTTCCGTATCCTGAAGAAATGAATAGAAAATTAACTGACGTACTTGCTGACTTGTACTTCGCCCCTACAGAAAATGCCCAGAAGAACTTGCTTGCTGAGGGAGTGCCCTCCAACAAAGTTTTTGTTACAGGGAACACAGTTGTTGATGCTGTGCAGGAAATTGTAAAGAGGAAACAAAATAAAAAATTTAAATTTTTAAAACGCAATATTCCATTTGTGCTTGTTACTGCCCACAGAAGGGAAAACTGGGGAAACCCCATGGAGAATATATGTAACGCAATAAGTGAAGTAAGCCAACTTTATAAAGAAAAGATACAATTTGTTTTCTCTGTTCATAAAAACCCGATAGTTAGGAAGACTGTAAAAAATATACTTGGAAGGAACGAAAATGTTGTGCTTATAGAACCTATGCAGTATGATGATTTCTTAAGCCTTCTTGATAGAAGCTTGTTTATTCTAACGGATTCCGGCGGAATACAAGAGGAAGCTCCTTCTCTGAATAAACCGGTGCTTTTATTACGGAGCGTTACTGAAAGGCCGGAAGCAGTTGAAGCAGGTATTGTAAAAGTCGTAGGCACTGATAAAGAGCGTATTAAAAAATATGTTATTGAATTATTAGAAAATAAAGATTTTTATGATAAAATGTCATCTGCAAATAATCCGTTTGGTAACGGAAAAGCGGGCAAGAAAATTGCTGATATTGTGGAAAGCTACCTAATGAAAGGAGTAAAATATGGAATATTTAAAGATTGAAGGAGGAGTTCCTCTTAAAGGTACTGTTAAGATTTCTGGTGCAAAAAATGCGGCGTTCCCTGTTCTTTCTGCCGCTCTTTTAATTAAAGGGCAAATGCACATAAAGAATGTACCGAACATTTTAGATGTGCGGCATTTTTTAGAAATTCTTAAAGAAATAGGTGTTTCTGTTGAACATACGAAAACAGGTGTATTATTAGATACTCGTGGTGCGATTTCTTCAAAGATTGCTCTTAGTGAAAAGCATAGCTTAAGAGGGACGCAAACTTTGTTTGGTGCATTGATTGCTCGTAACGGAAAGGCACTTCTCCCTTCTTTAGGTGGGTGTAATATAGGAAGTCGTCCCATAGACTTGCATATAAAAGGCCTAAAACAGCTTGGCGCAAATGTTGAATGGGACGAAGGTTACCTAATCGGATCTGCTGGTAAACTTAAGGGCAATTCCGTATATCTTGATTTTCCAAGCGTTGGAGCAACTGAAAACTTGATCATAGCCTCTACCCTTGCAGATGGCACTACGATTATAGAAAATGGTGCAAGAGAACCCGAAATTCGGGATCTCATTGACTTTTTGAACAGGGCCGGTGCAAATATTCAAATGAATGGGTCTGGTATTATAAAGGTCAATGGTGTTAAAAAGCTTTCTCCCATAGATTTTGAGATAATACCTGATAGAATAGAAGCAGCGACATACGTTATTATGGGAGCTATTACGAGAGGAGATGTAACGATCAGAAATGTTCGTGTACAAGATTTTGAACCTGTAATAATGAAACTTAAGGAAGCGGGTGCTTCTGTTGATATGCCTTCTGGTAATTCAGTTCATATCCGTGCAACAAAGCGCTTAAACGCAGTAAATATTAAAACTCTTCCTTATCCAGGGTTTCCAACTGATGCTCAACCTCCGATGATGGCCTTACTTGTAACTGCTGATGGCAGTAGCGTAATTACAGAAACAATTTTTGAGAATCGCTTTAGGGCAGCTAAAGAATTGCGCAAGATGACAGCAGATATAAAAATCGAAAATAATACAGCGTTTATTAGGGGCAATGGTATTTTGCAGGGGGCTGTAGTCGAGGCAGGAGATCTGCGTGGAGGTGCAGCTCTTATTACTGCAGGCCTTTTTGCAAACGGGATCACTAAAGTCCTTAATGTTTTTCATATAGATAGGGGATATGAGCATATAGAGAAGAAATTGCAATTATTAGGAGCAAGAATTGAGAGAATAAATGACGATACTATTTGAAAAATTTCAAGGTGCTGGAAATGATTTTGTAATAATTGATGGTAGGGAAACTCCGTTAAAAGATCCACGCAGGCTTGCTCAGATTATTTGTAAGAGGCGTTTTTCTATAGGTGCTGATGATTTACTTTATCTTGAAAATTCTGCTTCTGCAGATGTTAAAATGAGGATTTGTGAGCCTGATGGAAGCGAAGCTTCTATGTGTGGTAACGGGATTAGGTGTGTGGCTGCTTATATAATGGAAAAAGAAAATAAAGATAGCGTAAAAATAGAAACTCTGTCCGGGGTAAGGACGGTAATTTGTAAAAATGGGCAATACACGGTAGAAATGGGCAAGATGCAGAAAATAGGCAACTTTTTATCTCCACCAAGCGGAAAGACGGAAGAAGAAATAGATCTTTTGGGCAGGCATTTTTATGTTGTTTACCCGGGTGAGCCTCATGCTGTTACAATTGTAAAGAACTTAGGGGAAATAGCTATTGATAAATCCATTGCAATCGCAAGAAATTTCAATATTTTTCCTAAGGGAATAAATGTTGATTATGTAGAACTTGAAGAAGATTCCATAAGAGTTAGAACCTTTGAAAGAGGTGTGTGGGCTGAAACATTTGCTTGTGGGACCGGGGCTGTTTCGTCTGCTTTTATCGCGAGAAAGTTTCTAAATGAAGAAGAAACCCTCGTAAGAATGAAAGGTGGAAACTTGGTTGTCCGTTTTAAGGGTGACGATATCTTTCTTTCCGGAGAAGCAACTTTTACATTTAGAGGAGAATTGTATTTAAAAGATGTTAGGAGGTAAGGTATGAATAAAAGACTTATAGCTTTACTTGTTGTTCTATTATTTGTTTTTACACCCTTATTTGCTGTCAGGGCCGATTCAGGGGATGTTAGTTGGAGGAATCCAAAGGATATATATGGTGGCAGAGTTTCTTCCATGCAGATTGCAGAAGATGGTGCACTATATCTTTCTACTGACAGTGCTATTTTTAAGAGCCCTGATGGAAAAAACTGGACGAAGTTACCTTTTACGTTTGCAGAAGGTGCTAATGTAATTCTTGCATCCAGATATTTTAAAAAAGGTGCAATAATTATTGGCACAAAGGATAGTGGCGTGTTTATGAGCAGAGATCAAGGAGATCATTGGCAATTCCTTAATATGGGCCTTGAGTCAAGCTTTATTGTTGGTCTTGCTGAAAGCGAAAATGGAGAATTATTTGCACTGTCTTTTGATGGGCTTTTAATGAAATGGGCAAAGAATGGTGGATACTGGGAAACTATATCAAGATTTCCAAAACCTCTTGCTACTACACTATCCGTGAAAGGCGATACTTTATATGTCGGATGTGAAAATGGCACTGTTTACACTGTGAATACAGATGGTAAAAACAAAACTGTCGTAGCAGACAAATTTACAGATAGTCCTGTCTCAAAAGTTCTTTTTAGTCCTTCTGGTATGATTTGTATTACTACTTTTTATGATGGCGTTTTTATTGGGAATAAAGGGAACTTTGATCATGAGTTAAAGGGGTACAAGATTAATGATGCCATAATGAATCAAGGGAGTTTAATTGTTGCTACCGTAGAAAATGGTATCTTAACGAATAATAACGGCCGTGGCTGGAAAGAAATAGCAAAAAAAGCTGGTGTTATTCCAAGTTGTCTTACTTTGGAAAAAGACGGAAATATTTTAGTAGGGACGTTAGGTACTGGGGTTTTTGAAATTTATGAAAATGGGAATTTTACGAAAAGTAGCTATGGTATTACTGGTGCAGATGTTCTTACCATTAACTTTTCTACCAATTATACGAGCGATAAAACTGTCTTTGTTGGCACAAAATGGAACGGACTTTTTACTTCAAACGATAAGGGCAAGACATTCACATTGGTCAGTAATTTTCCTGAAAATTCAGAAGTCAAGAGTGTGTATGGCAATTCAAATAAATACTTTGTTGGAACTTACGGGAAAGGGATGTTTAGGACACTTGATTCAGGTAAGACGTTTACTAACATAAATATTGGAACTCAATTTGTAAATGTAATGTTTGGTGATGGCAATGTAATCTATGTAGGAAGCGGAGATAATGGCGTTTTTGTTTCAAATAATGGTGGTGATACGTTTACGGCATCTAATAGTGGTATATTGCCGTTTGATTTGAATATTACTGCAATTGACGGAGTAAAAGGCAATGTCTTTATTGGAACGAACGGAGGAAATGTTTATGAAACAACAAGCAATGGGGGAAGCTGGGCTCCGATAGGTACAAATTCTATTCCCCGCTATTCCATAGCCGATATTTCTGTTTCAAAGAATTTTTCCGAAGATCACACTATTGTAGTTGGCACGACGGGCGGTGGAATTTACCTATCCAAAAATGCGGGTTCTTCATTTATGAATATCTCAGATGCTTTGCTCAAATTTCATATGTGGGCTGACGGTGTAAAGCTATCTCCAAATTACAGTAAGGACCATATTATCCTCGCGGGCTCCTGGGACGGAGTATATTTGAGTTTTGATTCAGGGGATATGTGGGAAAATATTAATGGTGACAAAGACAATAGATATGTGTATAGAACAGTGTTCAGCCCTGACTTTGTGTATCAGAAGAGCGGGGCTATTTTTGTTGCTACGGAATCCGGAGGCCTTTATATCTACGACCAAAAAGGAAAAACTGTTGTGAAGATGGTAATAGATCATAAAGGTATGCTTGTGAATGGGCGATTTGTTCAAACAGATGTTGCACCTGTAATTGAAAATAGTAGAACTCTTGTTCCGATCCGTTTTGTTACTGAAGCAATTGGTGCAAATGTTTCCTGGAATGGGAAATTAAGGAAGGTTACAATAGAGCTAAATGGTAACGTAGTGGAATTATTTATTGGCAAGAATACTGCATACGTAAATGGGTCTCCGTGTCAAATAGATCCAAACAACCCTAAGGTGGTTCCGGTTATTCTTCATAATAGAACTTTTGTTCCGATAAGATTTATTATGGAGGCTTTTGGGGCAAAAGTCGGTTGGGATCCGAATACACGTACAGTAACAATAGAATACGGGGGGTAAGGAGAAAATATGAAAAAGAAAATTTTAGTTTCAATATTCCTAACGTTTACTTTCGTGGCCTTGTCATTTAGTCCTATTTTAGGAAAAACCATTCCTAATGCAGTCTCTCCGGAACTTATCGTAGAGACTTATTCAGGGGAAACACCACTCATTAGGGAAATTAATTCTGCAAAGCAAACTATACACCTTGAAATATACGGTTTTACTCAATATGATTTGGCTGATGCATTAGGAGACGCTTCAGCCAGGGGAGTTGAAGTAGATGTTATGTTGGAAAAAAGTCCTGTCGGTGGAGATACCGAAAATTGGAATGTCCGGTATATGTTGAGACATTATGGTGTTCATATTAAGTGGGCAAACCCTGCGTATTTCTTAACTCACGCTAAGTTTCTTGTAATTGATGGTGAAAAAGCGTTTGTTTTTACAGGAAACTTTACATACGGCTCTTTTCATAAACATAGAGAATTTGGCATAGAAGTTACGGATCCCGATATGGTAAGCGAAATAAATAGTATTTTTCAAAAAGATTGGGAAAGAGAACCTGTTAATACCGTAAGTTCCCCGAATATTGTGCTGAGCCCCATAGATGCACGCTCTAAAATAGAGGACTTCATTAAAAGTGCAAAAGTTTCCATCGGTATATGGCAACAAGAAATGGAGGATCCGGAAATCAACAATCTCATTGAAGATAAGATTAAACAAGGCGTGAAGGTGAGAGTTATTATTCCGGAACTTTACCGAGTGTCTGGAAATTCGGATGCCGTGGATTTGCTTGGAACAGAGTGTATAAGATCGCTACCCGACCTTTATGTGCACGCAAAGGTAATAATCGTAGACGGTGAAAAAGCATATATAGGTTCGAATAATTTTTCGGTAGGTTTGGATCAGAACAGGGAGATGGGGATAATTACAGATAATTCTAATACTGTAAAGGTTTTGTTGGATATGTTTACTATTGATTGGAATAAAACGATTGATCCGAATGAGGGCTAATAATATATAAAACCTATAAAGATAAAGAGCGGTTTTAGATTAAGCCGCTCTTTATTAATTTTTTGAATCTTATTATTTTGTTGTCTTCTTCTCTCTCCTTTATGACTTCCATTACTTTCTTTGGAAGAGGGATTTTATTTGCCACAGTGTTTGTTATTCTTTCACCTATAAATAACAGGCATGCCCCTAATATGAACACTGTGAAATAACCAAACTGTAATGCTAATACTCCTGATACAAAAGATGCAATAATAACTGCCAAACTAATAACCATATTAAAAACTCCCAGTATTTTTCCTTTATTCTCTGATTTTGCAAGGTTTGTTGCTTGAATTGTTGCTGGGATGTAAAAGAATGGCCAGGTGAAACTGATGAGCACAAAGGTTATTAGTGTCCCGGTATAATTTTTTAGTATTCCAAATAGAACTATACCGAAAAAGCTAAATATCCTTAACCATAAAACAGTTCTTATAATCGAGAAATCTCTAAATCTTTTCATTGCCCACCGAGTAAAAAAGTATGCAAAAGTAGCCGCGACATTTGCATATGCGAACATTATAAATATCATTCCTGATTTAATTTTAAGATACTCCTTCAAATATATAGGCAGTGGAGTGAAGAATAAATTTGCCCCAAAGAATGCAACAAACATTCCTGCAAGGTATAATTGCGCTTCCTTACTAAAAACGGAAAAATTAAATGTAAAAGAAATATTCTTTGGTATTAAGCGCATATTTGCGAATATTGGCCTTATGCTTAAGGTGAATTTTCTCTTTTTATTTTCTTTCTGGTCTTTCTTAATTTTGATTTCTGAGCTGATTCCGGCAGCAATTGCAAAGATTAAAGCAGAAACCAAAAATATTATTTTCATTCTGCTTACTTCTGTAAGCGACGGAAGAAAGGTAAGGAGAAATCCTCCTAATAATGTTCCAATTGTAATGCCGACGCTGTTATCAAGGTTGATATTGTTAATATACTTTCTATATTCGGTTTCTTCCATATGTCTGCTCAAATATAATGTTATTGCCGGATTAACCATAGATATGGAAAAACCAAAAACTGTTGATACGACGTAGTATGTTCGTAGATTGATAGAAAAAGGCATAATGGCAGTAGTGATACTTCCCATTATCAGCCCAAAGAATACTACTTCTCTGTATGCTTTTTTCCTATCTAAAAAGCTTCCTACAAATAACGAACCAAAAAGCGCCCCTATTGAGTATAAGGCAGCAGCTGTAGTAGCGCTTCTTACGTTTCCTTTCAATGCAGTTACTGCAAATAAACTAATTATTATCATTAAGGCACTTAATCCAACGCCTTGCAAGCTATAAGAAATAAACCATTTTTTAACCATATTATCACCTCTTTATAATATTCGAAGACGGATTATATCAGAAAATTTTTTTCAATCAACCCCTTTTGTTAAGATTGCAGTGAACTTGACAATTTTAAATTGTAAAGTATAATACTTTTGAAAATGTAAATCATTATCATAGGGAGATGTGATAAATGAAATTAAAAGCAGAGCGATTTAGGATGACAAAACCACGTGAAGTAGTGCTTTCTATACTAGGCAGTAAAAGAGAGCATTTAACTGCGGATGAAATATTCAATATTGCGAAAAGGATTTATCCAAGCATTGGATTTGCTTCGGTATATAGAACATTGCGTCTCTTTGAAAAAGAGGGCATAGTAGAGGCAATTTTTGTAAATGGCAGAAAGAAGCATTTCCAACTGAAAAAGCGTAGAGAAAAGATAAAAATACACTTGGTTTGTAATAATTGTGGAAGGATAAAGGATTTTTCCGGACGTAACAAAGAGGTAAAAGAGTTTGTTGGAGAAATCAAAGAAATTCTTATAGAGAAGTATTCATTTAAACTGTCTACTCTTGAAATGCAAATTTTTGGAGAATGTAAAGATTGTAAGGAATAGGAGGTGATGATTTATGCCATTTGGTGATGGAACAGGACCTTTAGGCCAAGGTCCAATGACTGGTAGAAGAGGTGGTGGTCGTGGAAGAGGTATGGGCCGTGGTATGGGTAGAAGAGGAGGAATAGGCATAAACAGGGGTACTATGCCTGTTGTTCCTACAAGTAACACCACATTAACTAAAGAAGAAGAGGATTTAGCAAGCAAAGTATACGGTCTTTTGCCGAAGATAAATTGCGGTGCTTGTGGATACTCTACTTGTATGGATTGTGCACGGGCGATTGTAAAAGGGGAAGTCCCTTATAACGCTTGTAGGGTTTTAAGACCCGAACAACAGAATAAAATTAAAGAAGTTATTGAAAGGAGGCGATAGTTATGTACCGTTACGGATGGGGCAGAGGTTTTGGATATGGTTCCGGTATGGGCTTTGGATATGCTCGTGGTAATAGGTGGCCTGGTAATCCGACTCCTTATTGTAGAGCTTATCCTTATCTTCCAAGAGGATGGTGGAAATGGGGATATATGGCTGAAAATGCAGATTACTATGCTCCAGGATATGCATATCCTTATCAAAATTCCGGTTATGGTCCTGGAAGTGAAGTTGTGGCAATGCGTGATACGCTGAAGCAAATTTCTGATATGCTTACAGGTATTGAAAAACATCTCTCTGAAATAGAAAAGATGCAAAAATAATAAGGAGGCAGCATATTATGATAATTTGTTTACCAGCGGATGGAAATACTGAAAATTCTTTAGTGAGTGCTTCTTTTGGCAGGTGTCCCTATTATGCTTTTTATGATACTGAGGCAGAGCAGTTTGAAATAGTACCTAATCCTGCAACTAATGCTATGGGTGGAGCTGGGATTCAAGCTTCACAGTTTATAGTAAATAAGGGAGCAAATGTTGTTTTGACTGTAAATATGGGTCCAAATTCCGGTGAGGTTCTAATTGGGGCCGGTGTGAAAATTATTACCGGTGTGATGGGTACGTTAAAGGACGCAGTGGATCGTTTTAAAAATGGCGGATTTTCGGAAATAGGAAGCCATAAAGTTGTATTTTCTGAGCCTAAGCATGATCATCCGCATGAAGCTCCGTCTTCTCCTGCTACGGATACTGATTTAGCCAATGAAATTAAAAGTATCCATGAAACGGTTAAGGCTTTAAGCGAAAGAACTGAAAAATTGCTTAAAAGAATTGAGAAATTAGAAAATAAATGACCTTTTCCCCCACTAGAAAAGTGGGGGATTTTTAGGAGGTATTTGATGAGTTACAAGCATATATACGGGCCTGTTCCCTCGAGGAGATTAGGCGTTTCTCTGGGTATAGATCCAATTCCTTTAAAAGTGTGTAGTTTTAATTGTGTGTATTGTGAAGTAGCCAAAACAACTCTTCTTACAATGGAGCGTAAAGAATATGTACCTGCAGTTGAAATCATTTCTGAACTCAGAAATTTTCTTTCGGAATATAATGGTCCTTCTATTAATTTCATTACATTCTCAGGGTCAGGTGAACCTACGCTAAATTCAAAAATAGGATATATGATACGTGAAATCAAAAAGTTTTCTAATATTCCTGTTGCAGTACTTACAAATGCTACTTTATTGTATTTAGAAGAAGTAAGAGAAGAACTTTTTGCTTCAGATGTTGTAAAATGCACACTTGATGCTGCAGATGATAAATACCTCAAAAGAATTAATCAGCCTGCAGCAGGTGTTACTGCAGAAAAAATAGTAGACGGAATAAGAATGTTTGGAGAAAAGTATAAAGGGGACATCTATATCGAAATAATGCTCGTTAAAGGGATTAATGATGCTGAGGAAAATTATAAAGGCCTTCATAAAGTATTAAAAACATTACGAGCAAGTAAAATTCAGATAAATACTGTTGTGCGCCCCCCTGCTTTTGGGTTTGCTAAGCCGCTTTCCGAAGATGAGCTTGAACTTGCTAAAAGGATTATAGGAAATCAAGCTGAAGTAATTAAGCCTTTCAATAGAGAAACAAATAAGGCGTATAAAAAAAATCTTGAGGAAGCGATTGTTAATTCAATAAAGATAAGGCCTCAAACAATCAAAGATCTTGAGGAAGGACTCGGAGTCCATAGGGATGAAATTTTGAAGTATATAGAACTTTTAGAAAGTGAAAATAGCGTTATAGAGATATTACTTCAGGGAAAAAAGTTTTATAAATACAAGACTATATAGATTATTTATGCCTGTATTTTACAACTTTGATAGGTTCTATGGTAATAAGTCCTTCTTGCACTGCTTCTTCTAAGAATGGCAAAAGTTGATCTATTCTTTCTTTCTTATCTATGATTTCAATCACCATTGGAACATCTTCAGATAGTCGTAGCATTTTTGATGTATGTATTCTGCTGTTTGCCCCGAAACCCATTATTCCTCTAAAGACTGTTGCTCCTGCCATATTGAGCTTACGGGCCTCTTTTACAATTTGTTCGTAGAGAAGTCTTCCGTTATGCCTGTCTGTTTCTCCTATAAAAATTCTTAGTAAAATGGCTTCTTCCGGCAATCTCATATGCTACCCCCTTATAATATATTTTGCGGTAAAGATTCCTGCTACTGCTCCTGTTATCCCCAAAATATTATTCAGAATTATATTCCAGCTTCCCAGCCACATCTCCCCATCTCTAAACAGATTAATTGTTTCAAG
>JALTHX010000094.1:0-10782 GCA_027076005.1 Caldisericaceae bacterium | reverse complement strand
ATTCCTCTTTCTTCTTTTTTCATCTTTTCTTACAGCTTTTTTTGAAGCTTTTAATATTGGCATTACTTACCTCCTATTGAAAAATTCCTATATATAGTAGCAACTTTCTATATTCTGTCAAGTCTTTTATCCCGTTTCATTTGGATATGTTACTCATTTTTGGCATTCAGGGCAATAATAGGAGAACCTGCCGTTTATTTTCATCATTTGAACGGTTCCTTCACACCCGGGGCATAACTTTCCTGCCCTCTTATGTACTTTAAAATGTTTCTGAAATTCACCCTTTTTGCCGTTTAAGTGGACAAACGTGAGCTCGCTTTCTCCACCAAAACTTTCGGATTCTTTAAATACCTCCGGAATTGAATTGAAAATCTTTCTAATTTCTTCCTTATTCAAGCTAAGCGCTTTTCTGTCAGGCCTTACTCCTGCCCTAAACAAAATTTCGTCAGAATAAGCATTTCCTATTCCTGCGACAAGGGTCTGGTCCATTAAGATCTGTTTAATTTTCTTTTTTCCATTCCTCACTAAAATTTTGTTAAACACATCCAATGTAAAATTAGGACTCATTGCATCAATTCCGAGCTTTTTAAGGGATTCATCCTCGAAAACTTTATTACTCTTCAAAATTTTAATAAATCCACCGCGCATTATTCCACCAATATAAAGACATTTTTCGTTAGATAGCAAGAAACCAACCTGAACTTTCTCTTTTTCGCACTTGTCCACAACCTTCATAAATCCTGTAAGCAGAAAATGGACAGCAATTGAATATCCGTTTGAGAGGTCAATAATTAAAACTTTTCCTTTTCGCCTGGCATTTTCTATCTTTTCCCCTACAGCAAAGCGGGAGAATTCTCTCCCGCTCATATTAAGTATCGTTTCTTTATTTATAACAGCGCCTTTTATCTCTATGCCTTTTAATAATTCTTGAGTTTCTTTTCTTAGTATCTCAATCTCTACTATTTCAGGCATATCTATACACTTTTATTTATTGGAAAAATTCCTAAATATATCTTTGCCTGCAAAATGTGCTGCTGCACCAAGCTCTTCTTCAATACGCATAAGTTGATTATACTTTTCAACTCTTTCAATTCTTGCAGGTGCACCGCTCTTTATCTGCCCAATGTTCATTCCTACAACGAAATCTGAAATGAATGTATCTGCAGTTTCTCCGGAACGGTGAGAAACTACCTGAGTAAACCCAGCACTCTTTGCAAGATTTACCGTTTCCATTGTTTCCGTAAGCGTGCCAATCTGATTAAGTTTAATTAGAACAGAATTTGATGCTTTGAGGTCTATGCCTTTTTGCAATCTTTTAATATTTGTCACATAAATATCATCGCCAACAAGCTGAACTTTTTTACCAAGCTTTTCTTCAAGTTCTACCCAGCCATCCCAATCCTCTTCAAATAAGCCGTCTTCAATGGAAATCATAGGATATTTTTCAATAAGCATTTCATAATATTCAATCATATCTTCTGCAGTTCTCTCTTTCCCCTCAAACACATATTTACCTTTTTTGGTATTGTAGAAATAAGAAGGCGCCGCATCAATCCCAATATAAACATCCTTTTTGGGGCTATAACCCGCTTCCTTTATTGCTTTAACGATATACTCAATTGCATCTTCGCTACGCTTTAAATGGGGAGCAAAACCACCTTCATCTCCAACGCTTACTACATAACCATCTTTCTTAAGTATATTCTTAAGAGTATGATAAATCTCCGCACCATACCTAAAAGCTTCCCTAAAGGAAGGAGCGCCTGCGGGAATAAGCAAAAATTCCTGAATGTCAATTCCTGAGTCGGAATGCTTTCCACCGTTCAAAATATTGAACTGCGGAGTAGGAAGTAAGGTTCCGTCAATTCCGCCAATATATCTGTAAAGTGGAATTCCATATTCTTCAGCTGTTGCACGAGCTACTGCAAGAGATGCCCCCAAAATTGCATTTGCGCCGAGTTTCCCTTTATTTGGAGTGCCGTCAAGTTCAATCATCGCTTGATCAATTTCCGCTTGCTCCTCGGAAAGCATCCCGATAATTTTCTCTGCAATGGGGCCGTTTATATTTTCCACTGCTTTTAGCACGCCCTTTCCATTAAACCGTTTTTTATCACCGTCTCTTAATTCCACTGCTTCGAATTCTCCGGTGGATGCGCCCGACGGAACATCGGCTCTGCCCATTATTCCACTTTCCAATAATACCTCTGCCTCTACCGTAGGATTTCCTCTCGAATCAAGGATTTCTCTTGCATTAACTGCCAAAATTTCACTCATAATAATACCTCCTGTATTATATAATTTCTTTACGATCTTTAATCGCCATAGTTAGTGTTACGGAATCTACAAAATCAATCTCAGTGCCTTTGGGAAGGCCTGTTGCAATGCGAGTAACTTTCACACCAAAAGGTTTTAATACTTTTTGTATGTATAGGCCTGTAATATCTCCGTTAAAATTTGGATTCATTGCTAATATAACCTCTTTTATGTCGTTTTTGGCAACTCTTTCCACTAACTCTTTAATTTTCAAATTATCCACTGAAATGTGATTCATTGGGTCAATTCTCCCATGCAATACGTGATAAACGCCTCTGTATTCACCACTCTTCTCTACTGCAAACAAATCTCTCACCTCTTCAACTACACATATAGTAGAATGATCCCTTTTCTCATCGGAACATATATTGCAAATTTCTTTGTCGGTAAGGTTGAAACATATAGGGCAAAGATGCAAATTTTCCTTCGCTTTTTGAATTGCGGTTACCAATCTTTCTACTTTGTTTTTATTCTCTGAAACAATAAAAAGGGCGATGCGTTCAGCACTCTTTGGGCCAATACCCGGAAGCTTTGCAATTTCTTCAATAAGTTGGCTTATTTTTTCCGGAAAACCACTCATTTAGTTAGGAAATCCCAACCCGGGAATTCCTCCAATCCCTCCTATTTCTACAAACTTCTCCTGCGCAACCTTTTTCGCTTTCTCCTGTGCCTCGCGTATTGCCGCAATAATAAGATCCTCCAACATTTCCTTTTCTTCTTTATCAATTACATCTTCGGAAATTTCAATGGAAATTACATCGAGTTTGCCGGAAACAGTAACTTTTACGGCATCGCCTCCTGCGACACCTTCTACTCGTGTTTCTTCCAGTTCTTTCTCTATCCTTTCCATTTTTTTCTGAAGTTCCTGCGCTTTTCTCATTAAATCATTCATGTTTCTCATTCTTTTCCTCCTCATTACTTTTTTTGACATCCACAACTACTCCGTTAAACAGAGTTAACACTTGCTTTACAGTTTCATTTTGGGAAGCGTCCCGTATTTCACTTTCTTCGGTTTTTACCTCGTTTTTTGTTTCAGGTTCAATATACTTTAATCTATACCTTTTCTTCAAAACCTTGTTAACAGCATCGCTCAGGATTGTAATATTTTTTTCCATTTTTAGAATAGAAAGATAGAATTTTTTCTCCACGAGTAGAACAATAAGGTCGTCTTGCACTTCTACAGGGCTTACTCTATCCAAAATCGCATGTAAAGGTTTGTCCATACTTTTAACTTTATTCAAAATACTCTTCCACTGAGATTTCACAAAATCAAGCCCTTCTAATTTATTACCATTTGCAACATCACGAGAGCTTTCCTTAGTGGTAGGGGTAACATTTTTATTCTCTTCACCTGCAAATTGAATTTCCTCACTCGCAGGTACACTGACCTCTTCCGTCTTGGTTGGAGCTTTTGAAACGGATTCTATTTCCATACATTTCAAAGCAGTAAGCTGGACAGGGAAAAATGGGTCTGGGAAAAAACGAATGATGTTCATTAGATTTGCAAATTCCAAAGAAATATCAACAATTTTTTTAATGCTCACGTATTTTGACTGCTCTTTTAATGCATCTATGAAAGAGGTTTCTCTATCAAGAACTTCTTCTTTAAACCCCAATATTTTCCCATCCAACAAGCTTTGCAAATAGTTGAGGAATTCGTTTATAAAAATTTTACTGTCTTTCCCATTCTCTTCCATATTCTTAATTATGGAGAGTGCTTTCTCAGGTTCTTTTTTTATAATACTATCAAGAAAATTTTTCAACAGTTCATCCTGTGGTATACCTAATAAATCTCGTATGCTCTGCTCGTTAATATTCCCGAACATTGTAATCGCCTGATCCAGCAGGCTCAAGGCATTGCGAAGAGAACCCGTGGCAAACCGTGCTATAAGTAGGGCGGCGCTATCAGACATCTTCGCATTTTCCTTTTTTGCAATTTCTTTAATTTTATTTACAAGTCCAGTAGCGGAAATCGGTTTAAAATAAAACCTTTCGCATCGGGAAATAATTGTAGCAGGGATTTTTTCGGGCTCAGTCGTTGCAAGTATAAACACTACATTTTCAGGAGGTTCTTCAAGAGTTTTTAACAAGGCATTAAAAGCCTGCATAGTCAGCATATGGGCTTCATCAATAATATATACTTTATATCTTGAAGAAATCGGCGCATACTGAACTTTTTCTTTTAAATCCCTAATTTCATCAATGCCCCTGTTAGAGGCAGCATCAATTTCTACCACATCAAGGTTTGTTCCGTTTGTTATGGTAATGCATTGCTGGCATTTCATACACGGTGTAGGAGTAGGGCCGTTCTCACAGTTTAGCCCTTTTGCAAATATGCGAGCAATTGAAGTTTTTCCGGTCCCTTTCGGGCCTGCAAACAGATAAGCATGGGCAATTTTCTTTTGCCGCAATGCCTCCTGTAATATTTTTACAACAGTTTCCTGCTCTACGACATCCTCAAACACCTGAGGCCTATATTTTCTATAAAGCGCTATATATTTCATATAACCATTATAATTCAAATGGTAAAAAACTCAATTGCTTAAATAACCACCATAAAAACCAGCAAAGCCATTTAAAAATAAACAATACATATAGTGAAATTTATTACATTAGCGTTTTTCTCTTTCAAATTTCTCGAATTTCTCCTTATATTTCTTGTTTATTTCATTTATAACTTCTTTCTCTCTGCCGCTTTTCCGTATTTTATCCGCTTTTTTAATTGCACTGTTAACTGCAATATCTATAATCCAGGGAAAAAATTTTGAAATAAAATAGACAAGTTTCCCCTCAGGCATAACTTCATAAAAATTTTTCTTTCCGGTTTTCTCCACAACCTTCATTGTGTATAAAACGACCTTATCCGGAGTTGCTAATCCGCCTGATTCATCCACCAAAAAAGTTTCTAACGGTTTCGTGCTGTTCTCTTCCATAAGCTGATTAGTAAGGGTATCTATCGGGTATACAATGTAAAAAGAAATGTTTTTTTGTTCAAAAGAAAGCCCTTTTGCAAAAGAACGCATTGCAATTTTAGTAGGAGCATACGTTGTGTAACCAAACGTGTCAATTAAGGCTGCCATTGATGAAATGGCTATAATTTTTATCTTTTTCTCTGTCTTTTGCAAAGATAAAAACTTGGCAAGTTTTACAAATCCGAAATAGTTTGTATCCATAGATTTAGTAAATTTGTCCAAGGAAAGTTCAGCAAGCTTTCCAGGTAATGCAATTCCAGCAGTATAAACAATATAGTCAGGCACAGCACCTAACAAATTGAATGCTTCCTCAAGGGCAGCATAAAAAGATTCATCTGTCACGTCCCCATTGAGTGTTTCTATTTTTCTTTTGTAACTATTAAATTTTTCGAGGTATTTTTTTGCGTCCTCAAGCTTTTTTCTGCTTCTTGATACAATTGCTATATCCAGGCCGTTGCTTAAAAAGTACTTTGCAAATTCTTCACCTATGCCGCTCGACCCACCCACAATCAGTGCGCTTTTATTTCCCTTCATCCTTTACCTCCTTGTTGTCTACGTAAATAACTTGTGTAGGATAGGCAAATTTTATCCTCTCTTTTCCAAATTCTTCGACAAGTTTTAAATTTATCTCCTGATGAACATTCATATAGTGCAAGTAATCGCTATCCTCAACATAATATACTGTTTCAAAATCCAAACTAAAATCACTAAAATTTACAAAATGGCATCTGTCAAAACTTACCTTTTCAATACTGTCTATTATGTTTTTCACGATACCTGGTATTTTTGTTAATTTTTCAAGGGGCGTTTCATAAGTAATCCCAATTTTAAAAACCACTCTCCTCTTTTTCATTCTCCTATAATTCTGTACATACTCATCTACCAAGTTCGTATTTGAAACTACGATTTCCTCGCCGCTTAAACTTCTTATTCTCGTAGACTTTAGCCCTATATGTTCCACTGTACCCACATAATTATTAAACGATATGAAATCACCCTCTTCAAAAGGCTTATCAAATATAATTGCGAAATAATTAAATAAGTCGCCTAAAATCTTTTGCGCGGCAAGTGCTACTGCAATACCCGATATTCCAAGCCCTGTAACGAGGGCTGTAACATTCACTCCGAAATTATCCAATATCAGCACGATACCGAACGTATAAACTAACAGTTTCAAAATCTTCATTGCACCCTTAAAAGATCTACTTTCAAGATTGCTCTCTTTGTTAGAGATATACTTTTCAGTAAACCAATCAATTGCAATAATTAAAATAAAAATCACATAAACAGATGCAAAAACTTTCAGTGACAAATCAATAATTTCATGAGCCCTACCGCTAAAGTGAATCTGATAAATTCCTATATATACAGACGCAAGATAAAGGAACGGCATCGAACGCCTGACAAGGTAAACAACTAAATCATCTAATAGAGTTTTAGTTCTTTTAGTAAAAGCCTCTATCTTCTTAACAAGAATAAGCTCTATAAATTTCAAAATAGCTGCAGATACTAAAAAAACAATTATTGCGACAAGAATTTCTTTAAACAAGGCATTTACTGATACGTTACTTATAAAATTTCTTATTTCATCCATAACCGCACACCCCTAAACATTTATATGAAATATTTTCCTTGCAGCAGTACCGATAAAAAAAGAAATCAAAGCAACTGAACCTGCGACAAGAAACATCTCGATAAATATTTTTCCAAAGGTTCTTCCCTGCACCATAGAAACAAAGAAAGAAAATATAAGGATTACAAAAACTCCAAACAGAATAGATGTAAGAAAAGCAGAGCTGTAACTCTTGAAAAAGAAAAAAGGGACAACAAGTACAAAAACCACAGCAAAATACGCCATAAAAGTATAAAAGGATGCTTTAATAGGACTACTACTACTTTTTTTACTTTCCGCACGTTGCGAAAGATATTCTGAGGCAGTCATAGAGAGCGATGCTGCCGCTCCAGTGATAACACCTGCCACACCTATCGTAATTGAGTTTCTTAGCACAAACGTAAGTCCTGCAAGAGTGCCTGTAATTTCAACAAGTGCATCGTTTAACCCTAAAACAATTGAGCTAATGTAGCCCAGCTTTTCCTCCTCTATCATATTTATCAGCAAGTTTTCATGCATAATCTCATCCTTTAGAATGTTCTCCGCCTTTGGAAACGCTTTTTCTGCTTCTTTATAAACAACCTCCGCAACCTTTTCTCCATTTTCCATTAACTTTATGGCAAAAGTTATCCCGAATATTTTTGAAAGTAATATGTAGGCAAAAAACTTAAAATTGTTTCTTTTAACATCCTTTTTTGTGTATTCTTTCCATTCATAATAATGTTTAAGCTCGTCATCGCCTATCTTGCGAAGAATTTCCCGGTTCTTCCCTTTTGCACGCTTTGATAAATAGCCGTATATCCAATGTTCTGTAATTTCATTTTTCTGGAAATATAAAATTATCTTCTCTGCGCTACCCATTAACTACCTCCTTTTTTGCATTATAGCAAAACATCAAATATTTTATAAATCAAGGATATCTGTTATCATTATACAGTATGGAAAAAATAGTTAAAACATACAGCGAAAAGGAAACAACAGAGATTGCAGAAAAAATCACAGAGGAAGCAATTAAAAAAGAAAACTTTGAGAGAATAATTATATTCCTCGAAGGCGGGCTTGGCGCAGGAAAAACAGTTTTTACTAAAGGTATCGCAAAGGCTCTGAATATTAAAGACACAACTATTAGCCCTACGTTTGTTTTTGTGAGAGAATACGACGGACAAATTCCACTTTACCATTTTGACCTGTACCGAATTGAAGATGCAAAAGAGCTTGACGATTTAGGATTTTTTGAATATATGGACAAGAACGGAATAATGGTGATAGAATGGGCGGAAAAATTGGAAAGCATAGTTTCTCCGGACATTCTTATTCGTATCAAAAAAATCAGTGAAAACGAAAGAGAGATCGCAATTATATGGACACAAATATCTTAGCAATAAATAACGCTTTTCCTCCTACGCTAATTACGTTTGGAACATCAAAAGTAATACACTTTGCAGTGAGAGAGAATCCTCCGAGGAGTAATCCAAACAATATTTTATTTGTTATTGAAAAGTTGTTTAAAGCTTTCTCCACGGATGTTTCCAAAATAGATGCGATTTCCGTGGTAAATGGACCCGGCAGTTTTACAGGAACGCGGGTAAGTGTTGTAGAAGCAAAAATTATGGCTTATACACTCTCCATTCCGTTAGTACCAATAAATTCGCTGGAACTTATCGGCATCATTATAAAAAACGGAACTGTATTACTTCCCGCAGGCAGGAATGAATTTTTTGCCGCTGAATTTAGAAACGGAAAAATGAATAGCGAAATAGAATGCGTTGCTCCGGGTAAAATTCAATCCAAAAAAATATATACTCCGCAACCAGTTAAAGAAGAAATTTTTGAACATAAAGAAATTACGCTTGTAAAAGTGCACGCTGAAGAAATCTTAAAGATGTCGGAAGAAAAACTTAAATCAGGAGAGACTTGCACTATGCCACTTTCGTTAAACCCTATTTATCTCCGCTCTACGAATATTCTTTTTAAAAAGAGGAATAAATGATAAAAATTGCAATAAAAATGGAAAAAGCAACGACAAAAGATTTTGAAAAAATGTATGAAATAGAATTAACCAGTTATATGGAGCCCTGGCCAAAAGAAATGTTTGTTATGGACTACCTGTTTAACGGAAAATCAGAATATTATACGGCAAAGTGGATGAAAAGGGTTGTGGGCTTTATTGCGTTGTGGAACGAAGGGGAAAAGCTTCACGTAGTGAACATAGCAGTTCATCCAGAATACAGAAAAAAGGGTGTCGGGTCAAAACTTATTGAATTTGCAGTGAAGCTTGCAAAAAAGAATTCCAAAAAAGAGATTTACCTTGAAGTACGTAAATCAAACGAAATAGCCCAAAAACTCTATAAAAAATTCGGATTTGACAGATCAAAAGAACTGGAAAGATATTATAACAATGGAGAAAACGGATACATAATGAGGAAGGCGTTAAATGGATATACTGGGAATTGAAACATCTTGCGACGATACAGCCGCATCAGTAATAAACGAAAAAGGAGAAGTTTTAAGCAACATTTTGTCATCACAAACTCAGTTTTTCAAAGATTACGGTGGCATTGTGCCGGAAATTGCATCCAGAAAACATACCGAACTTATTGGTTATGTTATTGAAGAGGCATTAAAAACCGCACGCACTACATTAGATAATATAAACCTGATTGCGGTAACATATGGGCCGGGACTTGTAGGCTCGTTGCTTGTCGGGGTAGAAGCAGCAAAAGCACTCTCCCTTGCAAAGAAAATCCCTTTAATTGGAGTGAATCATCTCGAGGGGCATATCTATTCACTATTTATAAATAACAAGCCTTTAAGTTTAAAACATACCGAATTCCCATTACTTATCCTTATTGTTTCGGGCGGGCATACCGAGCTTATCTTGATGAAAAAACACCTAAAGTACGAAGTACTTGGCGAAACACGCGATGATGCGGCAGGTGAAGCACTTGATAAGTTTGCAAGAGCATTGGGTTTTGGCTATCCGGGCGGGCCAGTTATTCAAAAGTTAGGAACAAGTGGAAACGCACACTTCTATCAATTCCCCCGGCTTTCCCTAAAATCTCCGTATGAATTCAGCTTCAGCGGCCTTAAAACTGCAGGAGTATACTATCTTGAAAAACATCAAAAGGAGTTAGAAACACATCTCCCCGATATTTGCGCAAGTTTTGAAGATGCACTCACAGATATCCTCGTAAACAGGACATTAAAGGCAGCAAAAGATTTAGAAGTAAAAGGAATCGGTGTTGTAGGAGGTGTTTCTGCAAACAGGAAGTTACGTGAAAAATTCAAAAAGAGTTCAAAAATACCCGTTTATTTCCCGGAAAAAGGCTTTTCAATGGATAACGCCGCAATGATAGCAGTAAATGGCTTGATGCACTTCAAAAATGGCGAGCAAAGCGACCTGCTTCTCGACGCCATTTCCCGTTTGCATTTATAACAACTAAATAACTCATAAACAGTAAAGTGTAAACTCGTCAAAAATTAAGCGTAGTTATCTCTCACTGCATAAGTTCAGAAACATATGAGACTCTTGTAAATGTGATATACTGGACAAAAGAGTAAATGAAAGCTAACACATATACAGGAGGTTAAAGAGTATGTTTAATGATGATTACCGGTATGTATATGAAAAAAGAAACATAAAAGGAAAGAGTAATAGCAAAACAAGCAAGATGCTAAAAGGAAAAGTATTGCCTCTATCTGATGGTACAGCAGTACATCTAAGGAGTGCATCGTTATTCTCTATGAGTAAAACTGCGCAGTTTAGATTAAAAGTAATAGAGTTCTCTAATAAATACAGTGTTAAAGAAGCATCAGATGCATTCAATGTATTAAGGGCTACTATATACAGATGGAAGAAGTTATTAAAAGATTCAAATGGTAAAC
>JALTHX010000093.1:0-10855 GCA_027076005.1 Caldisericaceae bacterium | reverse complement strand
TTGCTGTATAGGGGATGAGTGACTAACGAAAATATATGTGCATTTTGTAACCTTTTTTCAAATGTTTTTCCTTCATTCTTAGAAATATACAATCCATTGTCAGTTCCGGCAAATAAAATACCTTCCTTAGAAATAGTAACGGATCTAATTATACCATCGGTAAGTTTGGTTACATAGAATTCTTTTCCATCGTATGTTTTTCTTACACCATAATGTGTCCCCACAAACAAACACTTATCTGAGCCAACAGACGACAGTGCAGGCATATCCATTACTTTATCTCCGCTTTCTGCGTTAATTAAACCATAAGGTGTCGCTGCAAGCAAATCTTCCTTAAAGCAAGACATCTGCTGAACAGGAAAACCGGTTTCAAGAACTTTTACCAAATTATTACTACCTACCCTAAAAATAGCATTGTCTGTCCCCGCAAAAATCCCTTTCTTAAATCTTTTCAAGGAATAAACCTTTTCATTTTCTAACCTCACAAATCTCCATAGTTTGTTCTCTAACATATATATTCCATTGTCTGTCCCTGCGAAAGTTTCGCCGTTTATTTCTTCAAAACTATATATTTTAGTTGCGGAAATACCATCCATAAAATATTTGAAATGCACCCCTTTATCGGTAGAAAAAAATATGCCGCTATCAGTGCCAAGGAATACACTTTCAGGGTGGGCTTCAGGGATGAATATACTATTTATTAAAACTGTTGAAATAATTAAGTCATTATATAACATTTCTTTCATACCGGTCCCTTCAAAATCATTTTCTCAATGCTTCTTTCACGTTTCCTCTTTCCTGAAAGCTCTATAAGATATTTTATTGCCGTAGGCATTATTCTAAAAAGCCTGTCAGGCCTAGCATAAAAAGAAATATACGCCCTATTCAAAAGCGCCTGAATCTCTTTCGGCTTGAGATACTTTGTTTTCATTACGGAATGTGCACCATCATAATACTTCCAGTTTTTGTGCACGATAATACCCATCCTTTCCGCATCCTCATACAGGCGTGTCCCTGGGAAAGGCGTAAGAATGGAAAATTGAACATTTCTGGGATTTAGAAGCTTTGCAAAACCTACCGTATTCATAATCATATCTTTTGTCTCATCTAACGCACCGATAATGAAGCTTCCCCACGTATCGATACCATACTTTTTAAGGAGTTTTACCGCACGCATTGAATCATTTGCGGTAATGCCCTTGTTATACTCATCCAATATTTTTTTGCTTACACTTTCTATACCAAGAAATACCATTTTGCAGCCTGACTTTGCCATCCACTCTACCATATCCTCATGCCCTATGAGCTCATCTACACGAGAAAATGCCCACCAAAAAATATCTAATTTCCTTTTTACAATCTCTTTGGAAATTTCAATCACCCTTTTAGAATTCAGCGTAAAGTTGTCATCTACAAAAGCAAAGGCATGATAATCAAATTTTTTAATCACATATTCCATTTCATCAACAATATTTTTTGGAGAACGGGTGCGCCATATAAGATTTGAAAATTGAGAAGAAGAACAAAAGTAACAGTTAAAAGGACATCCTCTACTTGTAAGAATACTCGTTATCGGCCTGCCATAAAATAGCGTAACCTTGTATTTTTCCATCGGGAGCAAATCACGTGCAGGATAAGGTAATCCATCTAAGTTTCTTATAATAGGTGCCTGCAATGTTTTCACAATCTTCCCATTCTTTTTGAAAGTTATCCCACGCACTTCTTCCAACGGCATATTATTTTGAATTGCATCAAGCAAGTTTAAAGTGACAAACTCTCCCTCTCCCCTTATAATAAAATCCACAAACCCTGTATCAAGTGTTTCTTTTTCAAAAAAAGTTACATGAGGCCCACCGGTAAAAATTGTATACCCGAAATGCCTTTTAATCTGTTCTGCAATTTTAATAGAGATTAAGTACCTGCTTGTATCACCCGAAAGCCCAACAACATCCCATTTCCGTTTTGCAACCGTTTGCCATAAGTCTTCTTGCACATTAAGATCTATAATTTCAACGTAATAATTATGCTCCCTTAAGGTTGCAGCAATATAAGCAAGCCCTAATGGAGGTAATTTGATGTTTACAGTATCATAAATACCCTGTGCGGGTGGGTTTATCAATAATACATCCATAAAAGCCTCCGTTATCAAATTATAGGTTTTACGGAATATTTGTCAAGACTACCCAAAAATATAAAAAATGCTGTGCATCTGCAGTTGACTGCTTCTCCCCAGCGGTACGGCAGCAAAAAACTCCAGTGAGGTGAACCTACGGCACATAGGGCACCCTCCTTACCGCTGCTTCCTCCCGGACCTCACGGAGTTCAGAGACTCCTATTGCATAGGGCCCCACCTTCAACGCTCTTTAACTCCCGCCAGCCTGAAAAGAAAACATCCTTCTACAGATTGTCAGCCCTGGTATAGCAGGTTCCAGGTTACAGGGCACTGCTATCTCCCCGCTTTAGCACAGCAAAAATATTATAGCATAAATTGCCAATTTTTTAAGGATTGTTGGATGATGGAAGTTTTAAAAGAGGAAAAACAAAATTTGCGGGTTTTCCTTTGATGACATTTACTTGTGTAGTAAAAGGTAAATATCCATCCTTTTTAATCTCAATTTTATAAGTGCCCAGCGCAATATTGACTACTTTATACGGCGTCTTTCCCATATCTTCCCCATTTATGAAAATTTCAGCGCCAGTTGGCTTAGAGTCAACACTCAATATTGTACTCGCCTTTTTAAGAGTAATTTGCCTTTGCAATGTTTCCCCTTTGTTAAGTGTAACTTTCTCAGTATAAGGTGCATAGCCTTCAAGCTGCAACTCAAGGGTATAATCTCCGGCATCAAGGTTTTTTACAACAATAGGCGTAACTCCAACATTTTTACCGTTGAGAAGCACGGTTGCCCCCTGCGGCATAGATTCCGCATCAATAGATGCAGCAGTCGCATCTAAATTAGCAATAAGCTGTATGACCTTGTATTGATTAACATTTATTTTCTGCGACCACGTGGAAAAATTGGCTCTTTTTACTTCTACAAAGTGCTCTCCAAGAGAAAGGTCATCTATCGTAATAGGGGTAAGCCCCTTCTTTATGCCATCCACATATACTTCTGACTCTGTAGGGTATGAGTTTACTTGAAGAACAAATGTAATATGTTCAAGATTTGCGATAACTGTAATTTTCCTCTTGTTTCTTGAAAGGTCTACAGTTTTTGTAAACATCCTGAAACCATCGTGCTTAACCTGAACTTCATATTCCCCAAAATCAAGATTGTTCACTGTGAGAGGAGTGTTTCCTTTTACTACACCATCAACGTAAACTTCCGAATTTTGTGGAAAAGAATCGATAAATATACTGCCCTTTGCATTAGCAAAATAGGAAGCGGTAATAAATATCCCGCCTAGAATCATAATAACAAGTACAACAATTAAAAGTGTTTTATTTTTCATAGTTATCTCTCCAATCTCGGACAATCCGTATTATTTCGTCACGTACATTTTCCTTAGTTCCAATACCATCAACAATAAAAAAACGTTGGTTTTGCTTCGCCAATTTGAGGTACCCGTTTCTAACTTTTTCCTGAAACTTTAGTCCAGCCCTCTCAATTCTATCTATATCCCTGAGCCTACTAAGCCCGACTTGTGGGAAAACATCTACAAGTATAGTAATATCCGGCAGAAGGCTTCCAAGTATTTCCCTGTGTACGCAGTTGATAAAATCAAGAGATACTCCTCTTCCATATCCTTGATACGCCACAGATGAATCATGAAACCTATCGGAAATCACAACTTTACCAGCTTTTAACGAGGGCAAGATAAGTTTCTGAATGTGTTCTCTTCTATCAGATGCAAAAAGCAAGAATTCCGAAGTGGGATTCATTTCCTCCGTAAGTAGGATTTTCCTGATCCGCTTTCCGAGAAGCGTTCCACCGGGTTCTTTTGTAAAAACCACATCCAAGCCCTCATCTTCAAAATACTCTTTTAAGAATCTTGCTTGCGTGGTTTTTCCACTTCCATCGATTCCCTCTATTGTTACAAATATTCCGTTGTTCATCACGTTATTTTCTCCTATCCGGATATATGACAAGCCTTCTGTTTGGGTCAAGGCCTACAATTTCACTATGTAGATCGTAACGTGAAATAAAAGCCTGTTCTTCTGCAAGAGTATTGCTATCAGCAGGAGACAGCTCGACTACTCTATTCTCATCAAATACCCTCTGAATATATTCCTCAAGTTTTGCATAATTAATCATCACTTCAGTGGTTAATACTTTTCTTGCTTTTCTCAAAAAATCCTTCACACTTTTTAAGGAATTTTTCTCTATAAATTCTATCCTTATCCCCATCCTGTTAGCAACGCCTATAATTTCCATGTTTTTCTCCATTTTTCTTTTCAAAGTAAGGATAATATCTGCGTTACTCAAATCTCTTACTATTTCAACGGGCGCACGTGTTGAGTGAATACCCCGCTCAAGATAACTTATATTTATACCGAGAGGGAAAACTCTGAGCTTAGCACTTTTATTTCTTTTAACAGTAAGGTCTTCAACTTCATTTTTGTCCTTAATTATATTTTTATCTTCGTTAACTCTGATTTCAGGATTTATGGGAAAGCCTCTAAGCAAAGCATCCACTGTCTCGGCAAGATCATAATAAATCGCAAATACTCCTCTTTCTCTTATTTCTATCAACACTTGAAATGTAGGTGGAGATTTCCTTTCAAGAATTGTTTTTTGCGTGCCCCTTCTTCCTGCCTCTTCATCTCCAAGAGTTACTGCTGTAATGCCGCCTATTAAATCTTGAAGCGTAGGGTTTACAAGCAAGTTTTCTATGCTCGTTCCATGCGCGGTTCCAATAAGACGCACCCCTCTTTCTGCAATTGTCCTACAAGCTTTTGCTTCTTCCATTCTGCCAATCTCATCGATAATAATTACCTCGGGAAAATGATTTTCCACTGCCTCTATCATAACGTCTTCCTGGGCTTTATCAATTGGAACTTGCATCCTTCGAGCTCTGCCAATGCCCGGATGGGGAATATCTCCATCTCCTGCGATTTCGTTTGATGTATCCACCACTATTACTCTTTTATTCTGCTCTATGCTAAGCACACGGGCTGCCTCTCTAAGCAAAGTGGTTTTTCCAACACCGGGTTTCCCCAAAAGGAGAATGCTTTTGTTAGTTTCTATGATGTCTTTTATCGGGTCGATAGTCCCAAAAATTGCTCTCCCCACTCTGCAGGTAAGTCCCACAATATTGCCTCTTCTATTTCTCACAGCTGAAATTCTATGCAAGGTACGTTCAATACCTGCACGGTTGTCTCTGTCAAAAGTACCTACGCGCGAGATTACAAACTCTATTTCTTCTTTTGTTACCGGTTCATCACGGAGATATTTGGTGCTATTTGCAAAGCGTGCTTCAGGTTCTCTACCGAGGTCAAGAACTACTTCTATAAGCTTATCAAAATCACCTATTTCTACAAGCTTCTCTCTTATATCAGGAGTAAGCACGCCTAAAAAGGCATCCTTCTCAAACTTATTTTGTTCTTCCATTTTTTCCATGTTTTATCTCTTTACTCCAGAAAAATTCCTCGATACGCCTCTTTATACTTTCGATATCATTGAACAAGCTAAAAATTTCATACTTATCGGTATCCACTCTAATAACAGGCGCAATAGAAAAAGCAGATATCCACTCATCATAGCAGTCATTAAGCTTTTTCATATAAGAGCGCTTTATATTCTTCTCGTATTTTCTTCCTCGTCTTTTTATACGTTCCATAAGCGTAGGCACAGAAGCCTTAAGGTAAACTACAAAATTAGGGGGAGTTAGCTCTTCGAGGTAAAACTCATAGACTCGCTTATAAACATTGAACTCATTCTTTGTAAGCACAGTTTTTGCAAACACTTCTGCATCTTCGTAAATTGTTCTGTCGAGTAATATATATTGAGAGGTTTTCTCTGCTTTCTTTTGCATTTTTGCACGCTCTGTAAGAAAAAATAACTGAGAGTGCAAAGCCCACCTTTTTGGATTTTTATAAAAATCCTTTAAAAAAGGGTTTTTTGCTTCAGGCTCAGGTACAGTATCAAAACCCCACTGCTCTGAAAGATATTTTGTTAGGGTAGATTTCCCTGCACCTATGTTACCCGCAATAGCCACGAGAAAAATAGGCTTGCTCAACGCCGTATCACCTGCCCTATAAATTTGAATGGCAAGGTAGAATTAGCAAGTAAGTTCTGATGAAATTCTCTCTGCTTAAATCCTTTTTTAAGAAATTTCTCTTTAAAGTATAGAATAGAATTCAATCCTATTACAGCTTTAAGGCTTTTCCCGTTTTCTGCAATTGTGTTATACAAAAAATTCTCTTTGTCAAGTATTATTTTATCATTCTGTATTGTTTGGGCCACTTCGGAAAGTGAAACTTGCTTGTTCAAGAGCTCATTTTCAACAAATGCCTTTAACAAAGTAGCGTATTCATCATACATTGCGACAAGCTCGAAAGTCAAACCTAAATCTTTCTTTAAACTGTTTATCATAACAATTCTCGAATAAAATTCCCATCCTTCATCAAGCAGAGAATTATCAAACATTCTTCTGAATTCCGAGGAATTATTCCTGAGAATTTCTGATTGAAAGCTTCTTCCCGGATATCCAACCGATAAAAGTTTTAGTACGATGTTGTTAAAAGAGACAGGAGCAACAATCATTACAGGGATCGTACTATGAGAATCAAAAGAGCCGGGAGGAATTATAATATTGCTGGAAAGCTGTGCAAGTGAATTAAGCTTTCTATCGTTTTCTTGTACGATACGCTTATATTCTACCGTTAGTTCCGTTTTGCCGAACAAAGGCTCGCCTCGCCTTTTTATCAGTTCAAAAATACTAAAAACTTCATCGAGTTTTATTTCTTTTTTATCAGTTAAAATCTTGTTTAAGGTTTCTTTTACGGGAGCGGAAATTTTGATTTCGCGTGCCTTTTGCTCTATTTGAATGGCTTTCTTTGCCATCCTGTTGCGCAAATCAAGCTGGAGCTCTTTAAGCGGATAATCCTCAAGATACTCTCTCTTTATTTTTTTTACAAAACTCAATTTTTTATTATTACTTGCAATCTGAAGATGGGAAACTATATCGTATAGACCTTTTAGCTGGTTGGAAACGGGTGCTTTTATTGACCGTAATTCTTCTTTCAACCCTACGTCGCTTTTCCCCGAAAGATAACTTATATACTCCTCAAAAAAGCTAAACATAAATGAAAGCCTTTCAAGAGCAAATTCCTTTTCAGTTTCTTCCGAAAACCTAAGGTTTTCCTTTACAGCAGGAACAATATTTTCAATGTCACCTGAACGGTCAAGAAAGTTCTTGCTACGAACACTAAGAGGGGCAAAGGAACCAAATGCAGGGTAAACCAAACCATCGTATATAGTAGAAATATAGAAAAACGGACTGCTCTTAAACTCTTCTTCTTCAATCCATTTAATTTCATTATTTACACGTCGCTCAAGCATAGGTAGGTCAATATCTTTCCTAAAGCGTTTTTTAAGTTTTAACGAAAATAACTTCTTACCAATGTCAATTAACTCGTTTTTCCATTCTTTAAAGTCTGCTGCCCGGAAACTACCCAGCCTGTAATCATATCTATGTATTCCCCTTTTGGTTGCTTTTGCGGGGAATCTATAAAAGAATTCCTCAAAATAATATTCTCCGATAGAGTGAACGCTAAAGTTTTTTTTCATTGCCTTATATTAATTTGCTCGTTTATATTCTGAATCTTTAATTGAACAGTATATACACTTCCCCCTGATTTGTTATTAAAGCTAAAATCCATAGGGAAACCATTCTTACCAACTTTAATCAAAAGATCCGTAGTACCAGTTTCGTCATTCCACATAATATGCACAATATCTTTATTAACTAAAATATCTGACGGAGTCCTATCCGGAAGCAAAGAAGTGACAATGTCTGAAACCCCGATAAAAAGCACGTTTTGTGAAGTAAATTTTTCTTTATCCTCTCCCTGTAATAATTGAAAATTATCGTTTTTCCACAAGTATAAACTATCATTTTTATACAAAATTTTATAATTCACTCCGGTAAAATCGCTCTTATTATCAAACATAAAATTATGCCCATCATAAGTTGCCTGAATAGCTTGTGTTTGAGTATTACCTTCTTCGCTTGTAACGGATAGATTGTAAGAATAGCTATAACTTCGCATTTCTTGTAGAATTGCATTTATTTGTTTCTTTATCTCCGGATAATCCGCCTCTTCCATAAAAACCTTATTTTCAGAATAATAAAAACGGAATGGAAGCAAAATCTCCTTTTCATCAAAACCCAACCGCCAAATTTTAATTCTTCTTTGAAAAATGGAAGAGGTAAAAGAAGCTCTTCCATTTATATCCGCAACGGCCTGGGAATGTGAGAGAGAAATAAGAGAATAAGGAACAGGGGAGTTATTCCCACTACCCAGTACAGTAACTTCACGCTTTACAAAAAGTGAAAAAATACAAATAACAACAATAACAATGACTATTACTTTTTTCATACTGTCCCAGGTTTGAACTGTGGAGGTACGGCAAGGTTTAGCAGGCTGCTGTAAGCCCACCTCATAAATTTTTTGTACCTATTGTCTATCACTATGTTATTTTTATCCTTTTCCATCAGATTATTCGTATACTTCCGTAAATAATCCTGCTTTTTACTATCCAGGGCATCACTTTTAATCCGCCCATACTGCTCTTTAAAGATTTGCCCTTTGTCTTGCCCGTCTTTTACATACGCATATGACCATTCATCAAAATATTTCTGTACCTCTTCCGGGGTTACCGTAATATTCGCCGTAAGTTTATCTTTCTCCTTTTGAGCAATAACTTCTTCACGCAAGACCGTTCTTAACTGTTTTTCAGTAATCCCACGCATATCAAGCACTTTTTTGAACTCTTCTTCCGGGTTTGCAGAGCCGGATAAATTTTGTTTCTTAAAATCATAGAACGCTTTGTCAAGCTCGTCTTTAGTACAAGTAAAACCATCTTTAATAGCTATAATATAGTAAAGTTTTCTTGAAAATATTGCTCTTTTTGCAAATTCCGTAAGAGTATACTTTACAAAAGCCCCTTTCGGATCAGTCCCTATACTGCCAAAGTCTACGTTGTTTTTGATAGCTTGATCAACAATTTCATTGGACATCTCGTACTGATATATCGGCATGCCGTCCACATAAGCATAAACATTTCTAGCTGCATATATATAAGCATAAGTACCAAGCAGAGAAACAACTAAAAACGTTATAACAATTATAATAATCAGTGCAGGATTTTCTACTATCTTTTTAAGTAAACTTCTATGGCCCTTCAATCCTTTTTTTTCAACTTTTCTTGCCATTAGCTCCCACCACCGGTAATTGGTTGCAAAGGCTTAGTTCCACCAGTATTCCCCCCTGGAACAGTTGGTGCCGGTTGTGTGCTTGAAGGCTGAGTTGGTGTTTTCCCAGTAGCCTTATTCCACCATGCAACAAAGCCGTCCCATTGTTTGCCAAAATGTTTTTTAAAGAATGCAATCATCTGTTTCCATGGGTCCGTTGTCCTCACCTTGTACTGCTTCTTTAGCTTTTCAATAAATTCTTTTTCTACTTCTTGCTTTTTTTCCTTCATTAAGTCATCTTTTACTTTTTTATAAATATCCTTATTTTCAAGTGATGCTTTAACAGCAGCTTTTTTATCAACTACCTGGATAACAGCATAACCGGTAGAGGTTAGAATCGGCTCTGAGATATCCCCAATTTTCAATTTTTCTGCAGCATTAAAGATTTCAGGCTTATCCTTTGCAGTAAACCAATCCGTAAGCCCTTTATTCTTCTTTAAATTCGCATCGTCATTGGAGAGTTCAATAGCTCTGTCGAAGCTCATCCCCCGTTTAAGCTGATACGAAACAGATGTAGCACTTGTTTTTGCTGCACCTTCGCTTTTCTTATCGCCTTTCTTAAACGTAAAAAGAGCAAGTTTTACTTTTGCTTTTGGGGGCTCATCGTACTTTTCATTCATTGGCTTCTTCGCAATAATATGAATAATATGGTAACCATACTCCGTTTTTATAGGCCCTATAATATCGCCTACTTTAGCCTTTTCATCAAAGCATGCATCTTCAAATGGTTTTACCATCTGGCCTTTAGAGAAAAACCCCAGCTTCTCATAACGGGCTACTTCTTTTCCTGACTTTGCTTCTTTTTTATTTAGTTCCTCTGCCTTCTTTTTTGCAAAATCTGCAAAGTTAAATTTATTCCCTTCCTTTTGCTTCTCAGAAAGAAGCTCCTTATATAAATCCTCGGCTTCCTTCTTCTTCTCATTCCACACTTTTTGTGAAGCACCTTTATCAACTTTTAAAAGAAAATGCTCAGCATTTACCTGGTACACGGAATTCCAATATTTTTGTATATCCGCATCCGAAATGTTAATTGTTTTGTCTTGCTCATCCAAGGCAGCTTGTGCAAGCAGAGGACGTTCAACATAAGGGGTCAGTGCTTTTCTCAAATATTGTTTATAACCATCTAAGGAGCCATAACGTGCTTCAATGGAATCTTGAAAAATCTTTTCTCCATTTTGCTTTTTTCCCTGATCAATAATCTGGTTGACTTGATTGTCCATATTTTTGTTGAACTTGTCCATATCAATCTTCAAATTATGGGCTTTTGCATATTGCACCAATAAAGATTGGTTTATAAGGTTATTCATCACATTTTGTTTTAAATTATCAAGCATTGAAGCATATTTAGGATTATTTAAATCAACCCCATACTGCTTATACATATTCACATAATAGTTAAACTGGTTCTGTACCTCTTTATTCTTTATGACCTCTTTCC
>JALTHX010000092.1:0-10944 GCA_027076005.1 Caldisericaceae bacterium | reverse complement strand
CTATCCTTTTTAACGCTTCAATATACGGTTTTGCATTATCAGGTTTAATATATATATGCTTTATTTTTCCATGATACTCCGTAATTTTTGATTCTCCTTCAACCGTATTTCCATCTTCTAACTCAGCATATAGCGTAATGTTCTCTGTTGTAAAGGGCATTACCTCTCCGTTTATTGACAGCATTTTGCTAAGTTCTATAACGGCGTCACCAAAATCACCCTTCATCCTTGTAAGAGCTGCTATTAATAGGTTGCCAATACTATGTCCATTTAAGCAGGACTCTTTTTCATTAAACCTAAAATTAAGCAAGCGTGCTGTAGTGGAATTCTCGTCGGCTAATGCAACGAGGCAGTTTCTCAAATCGCCAGGCGGAAGTATCCCGAGCTCCTTTCTGAGACGTCCCGAGCTTCCCCCTGAGTCTGCCACAGTGATGATAGCTGAAGTTTTTACAAAGTATTTTTTTAGTCCCCTAAGCACTGTTGAAGTACCAGTTCCCCCTCCTATTACCACAATTCTTTTCTTTAAGTTTTCTTTCCGTTGTTCGAATACAAGGTTCATAATTTCTTCTCTTGATTTATTCGGAACGAGCGCAGAAGAAATTGAAATAACTAATTCTTTTAAGCCGATAACAATCAGTGCAATTGCAAAGAATAAAATAATGCTTCCGATAATGGGCACTACAATATCTCCAAATGGGATTTTTTTTGCAAGGTCTACAAGGAACATTCTTTTAATAAAGTTTACCCTGGAGTAGTTAGCCGCACTAAAATATATAACCGCTGTTGAGTAAATTATTAGGATTATTCCTATTGAAAAGGCTAAAATATATCTTTTAATTTTTGTCCCCGGTAAAATCCATCTGAGTATTGGGTGCTCGATAATTTTCATTTCTTTACATCTCTGTGGTAAATTTTTACGTTATATCCTTTTTGTATCAGGTATTCTGCTACAATTTCGCCTAATGCAACTGACCTATGATGCCCTCCTGTGCAGCCAAATGCTATGTTAAGGTAGGATTTCCCTTCTTTTATGTAGTTCGGGACAAGAAACTCCAGAAGAGATTCAAACTTTCTGAGGAATTCCCTCGTTTCGCTGAACCCTAAAACATATTCTTTTATTTCCTTTGTCCTTCCGTCTTTTTTGCTTAGTTTCTCGATATAGAAAGGGTTGGGGATAAAACGAACATCCATTACTATGTCCGATTGAAGGGGTATGCCATATTTAAATCCGAATGTGTTTATTAATATTTCCATAATGCCTGGATTTGCAGGCGATACGATAGATACTAACCTATTTTTTAAGTCTTTTAACGAAAAGTTTGTCGTATCGATTATATAATCCGAGCTATTTTTTATTTGCAGAAGCAGCTTTCTTTCAGTTTCTATCTTTTCCTCTATGCAGCTTCCTTCTCCTAACGGATGCTTTCTCCTTGTTTCCGAAAAACGTTTTATCAACGTTTCAGCTGATGCTTCGAGGAAAATTATTTTTACTGAAAATCTGTTGTCATTTTTAAGGCTTTTGATTACTTCCGGAAGGTTCCCAAGGAATTTGCCGCTTCTAACATCAACTACAATTCCTGATTTATTTATTTTCCCTTCTGTTTTTGAAATAAGCTCTAAAAAATTTTTGATAAGATCGGGCGGTAAATTATCAACACAGAAGTAACCCAAATCTTCCAATAAGCCTATTGCTTTAGTTTTACCGGCACCGCTCAGCCCAGTTACCACTATCAAATTAATTTTTTCGTTCATAATTTTATTATATATCTATTGACTCTTTTTACAATCATGATAAACTTTAAAAAAGGGAGGTGTGTAAAGTGGCTTTAAAAGGCGAGATTAGTGATATTCCTATTGAACAGGTCTTTTCGCTTATTGAAGGAACAAAAGGTACTGGTAAACTTTCTCTTGAAAACAGTATGCATAAAGTTGTTATTCACTTTAAAAACGGTGCATTGGTTAATGCGGAAGGCGATAAAACTCCTATATCTTCCCTTGAACTTGCGTTTGGTTTTGCCGATGGCTCATTTGAATTTGACAAAACGGATGATGTATTCCAGTATGCAAAAATTGAAGAATTAAGTAAAAGTTATAAAGATAAGGATACTATAAAAAATGACTGGAGTAAAATCAAAAAGGTATTTCCTTCTGAAAATTTGACTGTAATGCTTTCAAATGCCAGCCAGGAAGAAATTGAAATAACCGGAGAAGAGTGGAAGATTATCTCACTTTTAAGGCAACCTATCCCCGTTTCAGGACTTCTTAAAACCTCCCACCTGGGAATATTTGAAACATTTAAAATTTTACTTTCAGTGTTTAACAAGGGGCTTGTAGAGATTGGCAGTGAAACAGAAATAGAACCTACTGCAATAGATGACAGCGTAGGTAATATCGTACCGGTGCGGAACCTTGGTTATTGGGCAATGAGGTCACCAATTGAGGGAATCAAAGCGATAGAATTTTATCGGAGAATCGATGATAAGAAAACTTTGAAGGAAATTGCAAGGGAAATGGACATACCCCTAAAAGAAGCAAAAGGAATTTTTGATTATCTTCTCAAAGCAGACAAACTTGATAAGCCGAGAGGCTGATTAGTTTATGCCTTTACAGGGTGAATTAAAAGATTTTTCCATAGAGGAAATTATATCCCTCATAAACGAGGGAGGAAAGTCAGGTGCCCTCGAGATAGAATACAGAGACAAAGATAATATTTCTCATAAGATTTCTGTATTTTTCAAAGAAGGGGAAGTAGCTTATGCGACCGACGGAGTAAAAACTGGAATATCCGTTTTGGAAACTTTGGCAAAACTTTTTGAAGGAAGCTTTATGTTTGTTCCAGGTGATGTCTCTGTTCAAGATGAAGAATTTAAAAAGTATACATTCGCCGAATTTAAAGAAAAATTTAGAGCTATAATATCTGAATGGAAGCCCCTCAAGGAGGCATTTCCCTCTTTGAATAATATGGTTTATCTTAGTAATGAAAGCTCCGAAAAAATTGATTTGCGTAAGGATGAGTGGAGCATTATCTCTTCAATCGGAAAAGGAATTTCTATTAAATCTCTTATAGACAAACTTGATCTTGGGGAAATTACAGTTCTTGAAACGCTCCTCAACTTGAAAAATAGAGGGATTATTGTTGTGAAGGAAGAAGAAGCGCTTCCTTTAGCGGTTCTTAATTATGTTCCGCAGAAAACGCGAGGCGGAGTTTTCGCAAGGCATAGTAAAATTGAGGATGAAACAGCAAAAATACTTTACGAACTTATCGATGGGGTTAAAACTCTTAAAGAAATTTCAGATAAATCAGGAATCCCAGCCCCTGACGTAAAAGATAAGCTTCAATATCTTGCTTCGATTGGTAGGATAGTAAAACCTAACTTTTAGGGAAGAAATTTCTCAAACACAACATTTGCAACGTACATACCTTTTTTCGTGAGAGAAAAATAATTTTTACCTTCTTTTATTAATTTTTGCTGTTTTAAACTGCTAATTTCATTTCTGAAATCAGTTTCCATAAAGTTTCCAAACCTTAAATAGTAATTTCTTTTACTTGCTCCCTTTGTCATTCTGAGATTCATTATAATATGTTCTGCTTTTGCTTTTTTTCCTGTTAATTGTTCTGCTGAACTAATGGGCAAGTTCCCTTCCTTTACTTTCTTGCAGTAAGACATAATATTTGAAAAGTTTTTTGTCCGTTTTCTCTGAACGTATGATGCAGCTGAAACACCAAATCCAACATATGGGAAATTTTTCCAGTACTGTATGTTGTGCTTCGAAAAAAATCCGTCTCTGGCAAAGTTGGATATTTCGTACTGTTTGTATCCGTTTTCTTCTAACAGTTTTATTCCCTTGCTGTATTCTAAAAATTCTTCTTCATTATCGGGCAGCTTAAGTGTGTTTCGCATTTTGAAAAATGGCGTTCCGTCTTCTATTATTAAAGAATAATAAGATATATGCTCGGGGTTTAGTTTAATCGCTTCTTTGAGAGAAAACATCGTTTCTTTTATCGTTTCTCCGGGAAGTGAGAACATTAAATCCAAATTTATATTTTTGAATCCTGCCTTTCTCAATGTTTCAAATGCGCTATATATTCTTTTTGCATTATGGACTCTGCCGAGTACCTTTAACGTCTGTTCGTTAAATGATTGTGCTCCAAGGCTAACTCTATTTACGCCAATTTCCCTGTATTCTATAAATTTTGATAAGTTAACTGTCTCCGGGTTTGCCTCTATTGTGAACTCTGTTACATTTTTTGTTTCAAAGTGCTTCTTAATCACTTTTATAATTTTCGAAAGCTCCTTTGGAGTTAAAAGAGAAGGGGTGCCTCCTCCGAAATAAATTGTGGAAATGTTGAGGCCGTTGTATCCTAACGAATCACAAAAAATTTCAATTTCCTTTATGAGGTATTTTGTGTAAGCTTCAAGTTTCCCGCTCGTATAGTTAAATGAAACAAAATCACAATAGTTGCATTTCTTAATACAGTACGGAATGTGTATATAAAGTGCAATTCCTATGTTACTTTTTCTTTTCACCCTTTACCGAAAGTACGGAGAAGAATGCCTCCTGGGGAATGGCTATGTTGCCTACTTGCTTCATTTTCTTTTTGCCCTCTTTCTGTTTTTCCAATAGCTTTCTTTTCCTTGTAATATCACCGCCGTAGCACTTTGCAATTACATCTTTTCTAAACGGGACTATTCGTTCTTTTGCTATTATCTTGCTGCCTATTGCCGCTTGCAGCTTTACTTCGAACATTTGCCTTGGAATTGTCTTTCTTAACCTTGTAAGTATTTCCCTTCCGACGTATACGGCCTTTTCTCTGTGTGCCATAAAAGAAAGTGCATCTACGGGGTTTTTATTGATCAATATGTCGACTTTTACGATATCGGCTTTATTAAATCCTTTTAGTTCGTAATCTAATGTGCCATAACCGCGTGTTACGGATTTTAATTTGTCAAAGAAATCAGTAACAATTTCTTGCAATGGGATTTCATACCGCAAAATTGTTCTTTTTGATTCGGGATAGGCCATATTTTTAAACGTGGCTCTTCTTGTATTTAGTAGTTCCATTACGTTTCCTATAAATTCAGGAGGAGTCATTATAGATGCTTCTACTATTGGTTCCCTGACTTCTTCTATTGTGGAAGGGTCCGGGAATTTTCCTGGGTTATCGATTTTTACCACTTTACCCGTTCTTAATACGATTTCATATTCTACATTTGGCACTGTTGCAACAATTTCCTGTCCAAACTCTCTCTTCAAGCGTTCTATGGTGATTTCAAGGTGCAGAAGGCCTGAGAAACCACACCTAAACCCAAAACCTAATGCCTGGGAATTTTCAGGTTGGTATGTAAATGCAGGATCATTTAGATGAAGTTTTTCCATAGCCTTTTTTAAGGCCTCAAATTCATTTGTATTAAGCGGATATATACCGGCAAACACCATTGGAATATTTTTTCTAAATCCCGGTATCGGTTCCTTTGTACGATTTTCCGCGTTTGTTACGGTATCGCCCGTACGTACATCAAGAGGGTCTCTTATAACTGCGGTAAAGTATCCGACATCTCCTGCAGTAAGCTCTTTCGTTTTTTCCATTTTTAGCCTGAAAATTCCTGTTTCTTCTACGTCAAACTCTTTGCCCACGGACATAAATCTTATTTTGTCGCCGGGTTTTATTTTTCCGTCGAATATGCGTATGTATACAACAACTCCTTTATACGTATCGAAGTGTGAATCAAATACCAATGCTTTTAACGGGGCATTTTCATTTCCATTAGGCGGGGGAATTTTTTGAATTACTGTCTTTATTAATTCATCTACACCGGTACCAAGCTTTGCGCTTATCTTCAAAATTTCTTCTCTTGATATTCCAAGCATTTCTTCAATTTCCCCAGCCGTTCCTTCTATATCTGCACCGTTAACGTCAATCTTATTTGTTACAGGTATGATCGTAAGATCATTATCCAATGCAAGGTATGTATTTGCAATGGTTTGTGCCTCTACGCCCTGTGTTGCGTCAACGAGCAACACTGCTCCTTCGCAAGCTTTCAAGCTCCTTGAAACTTCGTAGCTAAAATCCACGTGTCCAGGTGTGTCGATAATATTAAAGAGGTATTTTTCGCCGTTCACTTCCATATCGAGGCTTACGGGATGCGCACGTATCGTTATTCCGCGTTCTCTTTCCAATGACATACTATCTAGCACTTGAGCTTCTTTGTTCCTATTATTAATAAGGCCCGCTTTTTCCAGAAGCCTATCTGCAAGAGTGGATTTCCCATGGTCGATATGAGCTATTATCGAGAAATTTCTTATGTTATCCTTTTGCTCCAACCTTCACCTTTCTATTTTCAAAAACAAATTTATCATTTTCTTTGTTGAGTTTCACAAGTATTGTATCGCCATTTTTGAATGTGCCCTCTAAAATTTTCATTGCTATTGGGTCTTCCACTTCTTTTTCAATCAATCTTTGCAAAGGCCTTGCTCCATATTCTTCACTGTATCCCTTTCTTGCAAGATACTTCCTTGCGTCCTCTTTAAGCTCAAGGCGTATATTACTTTCAGACATATTCTGTTCTACACGTTGCAATAGAATATCAACAATCTTTTCAATCTCCTTCATTGTAAGGGGGTAGAAAACAATTATATCATCCAATCTGTTTAAAAATTCCGGCTTAAAGATATTTTTTAGCGAAACAAGCAATTTCTTCTTTTTCTCTTCAAATGATTCAGCTTTTGAGCCTATATCAAAACCCAGAGATTTTTCTTTTAATTTTACGCTGCCGAAGTTAGAGGTTAAAATTATCGCAGTGTTCTTAAAATCTACGGTGTGCCCCTGAGAGTCAGTAACCCTCCCTTCGTCCATCACCTGTAAAAGTATATCAAAGATGTCAGGGTGTGCTTTCTCTATTTCGTCAAACAGTACCACTGAATACGGTTTTCTTCTTACTACTTCTGTGAGCTGGCCACCTTCTTCATAACCTACGTAGCCGGGGGGGGAACCGATAAGGCGCGAAACTGCGAACTTCTCCATATATTCGGACATATCGAATCTAATTAAGGCATTTTCACTTCCAAACAAAAATTCAGCAAGAGCTTTTGCAAGTTCTGTTTTTCCAACACCTGTCGGCCCAAGGAAAAGAAATGTGCCTATTGGTTTGTTTGGGTTTTTAAGCCCTGCCCTGGCTCTTCTTATTGCATTAGAAACTGACTTAATTGCCGAATCTTGCCCGACTATGCGTTTATGCAGCCCTTTTTCCATATAAACCAACCTCTTACGTTCATCGGAAAGAAGTTTCTCAATAGGAATATTCATCCACATAGAAATGATTTTTCTAATGTGGTCTTCGCTGAGTTCAGGTTCTTCCTCATTGTTTGACATAGAAAGCAAGAGTTTTAAATGATTAAGCGATGTTCTTTCTTTTTCTCTCAGCTCGTCAACTTCGAGCAATTTTCTTTCCCTAATTGCTTTATATTTGTTTTCCCTGATTTCTTTAAGCTCTTTCTCTATTTTTTTTATTTCGGAGTTTTTTGATAGCTGAAGCCTGAGACGGGCTGCTGCCTCATCGATTACATCTATTGCTTTGTCTGGAAGAAATCTGTCTGTGATATACTTTTCCGAAAGGTTTACCGCTGCGCTAATCGCATTATCTGTAATTTTTACATGGTGAAATTTCTCGTATCTGTCGCTGAGCCCTTCAAGTATTTTTATACTTTCCGCTTTAGTGGGCTCCCTTACAAAAATAGGCTGGAAGCGCCTCTCCAATGCGGCATCTTTTTCTATATAGCGCCTGTATTCTTTCAGTGTCGTTGCTCCTATTATCTGAATTTCCCCACGTGCAAGCGGTGGTTTAAGTATATTGGATGCATCGATTGCACCCTCCGCTGCCCCGGCCCCTACAATTGTATGCAGCTCGTCTATAAAGAGTATTACAGTTTTACCTGATTTTGCCACCTCTTTGAGAATCTTCTTCATTCGTTCCTCGAATTCGCCTCTGTATTTTGTTCCTGCAATAACTGAGGACAGATCGAGTGCTACAAGCCTTTTGTTTGCTAATAATTCAGGGACATCACCATTAGCTATTTTTTGTGCCAACCCTTCCACAATTGCCGTTTTCCCCACTCCGGGGTCGCCTACGATTGCAGGATTATTTTTTTTCCTTCTCATCAAGATTTCTATAATTCTTTCCATTTCATTCTCGCGGCCTATTACAGGGTCAAGCTCTCCTCTTTCTGCAAGCAACGTAAGGTCTCTACTGTTCTCATCTAATGTCGGAGTTTTAGAGTTTGTCCTGGAACGCATTTTTTGCTTACTTGTCTTTTTCTCTCCAAGCATTGAATATATTGTTTCTTCAAATTGGCTCAAATCAACATTCATATCCCGAAGTATTTGTACGGCAACTCCACCACCGTCATGCAGTATAGCAAGAAGCAAGTGTTCAGTGCTTACATATGTATCCCCGAGATTTATTGCTTCTCTTTCTGCCATCTCAAGAACTCTTTTGGCACGAGGAGTCAATATTATATCTTCTCTTTCCGAAACATTGCTTTGCTTGTTCTCTTTTATAAGGTTTTCTATTTTTTCTAATAATTCTTGAGGATCGATACCTGTGCTGACAATTGCCTGAAATGCGATACCTTCCCCGAGTTTTATTAACCCAAGCAGTATATGCTCGGTTCCAAGGTAGTCGTTATTTAAAAAGTGGGCTTCTTCTTGTGCAAGCCAAACTGCTTTTTGAGCCCTTTCAGTCAAATTATTCCAATTCATCATATCATCTCCTTACACTTATATTTTATATCATTGTAGCAAAAAGCCAAATCAGCCCAGAATCATTGTAAAATTCTAAAAAGTTTACAATTTTCAAATTTCTGGTAAAATACATTGGCTAAAGAAATGGAGGTTAAATAAATGGCAAACAATGAAGAATATACCGCTAATAGTATTAAAGTTTTAGAGGGTCTTGAGCACGTAAGAAAGCGTCCTTCTATGTATATTGGTTCCACAAACGATAGGGGCCTACACCACCTTGTGTTTGAGGTAGTGGATAACAGTATAGATGAAGCGATGGCGGGTTTCTGTACAGAAATCAAAGTTGTAATGCACCCTAATGACAGTGTAACGGTAACTGACAACGGGAGGGGTATTCCCGTAGATAAGCATCCTCAGCTTGGTGTTTCCGGGGTGGAAGTTGCACTTACTAAACTAAACGCGGGTGGTAAATTTGACGGAAAGGCTTATCATGTTTCAGGAGGATTACATGGAGTAGGCGTTTCTGTTGTAAATGCCCTTTCCGAATATTTAATTGCACGAATAGTCAGGGGACACAAAATTTACCAGCAAGAGTTTAAACGCGGAAAAGCATTGTATCCCCTAAAAGAGATAGGTTACTCCGAAGAGGCTGCCAGTGGAACGGAAATTACTTTTATTCCAGATAAGGAAATATTTGAAACAACTGATTTTAAGGAAAATATTATAAAACCGAAGCTTAAGGAACTTGCATACCTTAACGCAGGGTTAAAAATTAGGTTTATTAATGAGAAAACAGGTACCGACGAAGTATATTATTCTGAGGGAGGAGTAGTTGATTTTATAAAGAAACTTCACGAGGGGCAGCAAGTTTTGCCTGCTGAGCCCGTGTATGTTAAAAAAACGGAAAGTGATTTCTTTCTTGAAATTACCCTACAATATAATAGCGGCTTTAATAACGACATAAGGTCATTTGTAAACAACATTAGAACAATTGACGGTGGAACACATGAAATGGGTTTTAAAAATGCTTTGAACCGAGTGATAAACGACCAGGCGCATCAACTTAAGCTGATAAGGGATAGCGTAACACTTACAGGTGATGATATAAAAGAAGGCCTTACCACTATTATTAATTTACGTATTGTCGAGCCACAATTTGAGGGACAAACAAAAACAAGACTTGGTAATGCTGAAGTTAAAAGCAAAGTATACAATGCCGTAAAAGAAGAATTGAATAAATATTTCGATAAGCATATAGACGAAATTAAAAATATTGTAAAAAAAGCGATTCTTGCACAGAATGCGCGTCTCGCAGCAAGGAAGGCAAAGGAACTTGTAAGAAGAAAAAACAGCCTCGATTTTAGCGGACGTTTGCCAGGGAAACTTGCAGACTGTTCAACAAATGATCCTACGGAAGCAGAACTCTACATTGTAGAGGGAGAGTCCGCAGGAGGAAGTGCTAAACAGGGGAGAGACAGGAAATTTCAGGCGATTCTTCCGCTTAGAGGAAAAATACTCAACGTAGAACGCGCAAAAATGCATAATGCACTCTCCAATCGGGAAGTCAAAAACCTTATTATATCCCTTGGCTGTGGAATAAATGAGGATTTTGCAGCCGAAAAATTGCGTTACCATAAGGTTATTATTATGACTGATGCCGATGTTGATGGTGCTCACATAAGAACATTGCTTCTTACTTTTTTCTTTAGATATATGCGTGACCTCATAGAAAATGGTTATTTGTATATTGCTCAACCGCCACTTTACAGGATAAAGCAGGGAAAGAAAATCTACTATGCATTCTCGGATGATGAGTTAAGGCAAGTCATCTCGGAAATTGGAGGAGAAGGAAAAGCAGAGGTTCAGAGATACAAAGGACTTGGAGAAATGGATCCACAGCAACTATGGGAAACCACAATGGATCCTGCAAGAAGAGTAATTTTAAGAGTTACAATTCGTGAAGCTGAAGAGGCAGATAAACTTTTCATTCTGCTTATGGGTGATAAAGTTGAACCGAGAAGGCATTTTATTGAAGAACATGCAAACGAAGTTGTAAACCTGGATATTTAAAGAGGTGATATATGGCAGATTTATTTGGTGAAAAAGTAATCAATGTTGCAGTAGAAGACGAAATTAGAAAATCATATCTTGATTATTCATTGAGTGTTATAATCGGGAGGGCGCTTCCTGACATAAGAGATGGG
>JALTHX010000091.1:0-3747 GCA_027076005.1 Caldisericaceae bacterium | reverse complement strand
AATCCAAAGCCTATCATAAGAAAGGTATTGAATCAAATGGCAAGAGAACTTCTTCTCGCGCAGAGCAGTGACTGGGCCTTCCTTATAACGGTTGGTACTGCAGTAAACTATGCGACTCAAATGGAAAAGTTTCATATCAATGCATTCCTTGAGTTAAAAAATATGGTTGAGAGTGGTAATATAGACAATGATTTTCTTGAATATCTCGAGGAAAAAGACAGCATTTTCCCGGACATTGACTATACTATTTATAGGAGGAAGAAATGAGAAAAGTAATGCGAGTTGTAAACAGAGCTCAATGTATAGGATGCTATTCGTGTATGCTTGCATGTTCGCGGACGTATTTTCATATAGCCTCAACAAAACTTTCTGCAATGCGCGTGAAAAATTATGCGGGAGTGGAAGGTGCCTTTTCTATCCGCATTTGCACCGGATGTTTGCAACCTGACTGTGCAGCAGCGTGCCCTACGGATGCACTTACGATACGTGAGGGAGGCGGAGTTATTTTTCATGAGGAAAAATGTGTGCATTGTTATAAATGTGTAGAAGCCTGCACATTAAATGCAATGCAGTGGGATCCTATTGCAAAAGAGCCGCTTGTGTGCCATCAGTGTGGAATTTGTGCTGAGTACTGTCCGAATGGCGTGCTTGCACTTGTGGAGGTGGATGATGAATAGAATTTTGCGTATTGACTTAACAAATAAAAAAAGCGAGGTTTATGAAGATAACAAACTGTATGATGAATTTATAGGTGGAACCGGGACCGCAACGAAATTACTTTTTGATATGAACATTAAAAATGTTGACCCTCTCTCGCCTGAGTCTCCTATCATTTTGTCGATAGGGCCACTAAACGGATTTTTTCCTATTGCCACAAAAACAATTGCAATGTTCAAATCCCCACTTACTGGGAATCTTGGTGAATCTCACGCAGGTGGAAGATTATTCTTGTCTATGTTTGATGCGGGTTTGTCCGCAATAGTAATAACCGGTAAAGCAAAGCAGCCTTCATTTATTGTAATAAACGATGAGAATGTGGAATTTTACAGGGCAAATTCAATCTGGGGGCAATCTGCGCTTGCTGCAGAACGGATTTTGCACTCCTCGGTTAAATGTGTCGGCAAAAGGAGTATCATAAGAATAGGACCTGCCGGAGAAAATGGCTCATTGATGGCAAACGCTTCTGTTGATATAGGGAGGCATTTTGGGAGGCTTGGGCTTGGTGCAGTAATGGGAAGTAAAAATCTAAAAGCGATTGTTGTTTCAGGAAGTAAAAGAAACAAAATAGCCGATTTTGGAAAATTTAACAAAGTTTATAATAAAATTTTCCAGGCAGCGGTAAAATCACCTGCAATGAAAAAATATCATGACCTCGGAACTCCGCAAAATGTGATACCGCTTAATAAAATTAATTCACTTCCCACGAGAAATTTTTCCCAAGGGTTTTTCGAAAATGCAGATGAACTTTCTGGCGAAAATATGTCTAAGAACTACCTTGCGCAGCAAATTGCCTGTGCCAATTGTCCCGTAGGATGCATTCACCTTGGTGTTTTGAGAGAACCTTTTCAGGATAATATTCATTATAAGAGCTTTAAAATACCCTATGATTACGAACCTATATACGCAATGGGCACAAACCTCAGCATAAATAGCCCGGAAGCACTTTTAAAGCTTTTATATGTTGTTGAGCGTGCAGGATGGGATGTAATGGAGACTGGCGTTACCCTTGGATGGGCAACCGAAGCATTTGAAAGAGGGTTAATTGGTACTAAAGAAACCGAAGGCCTTGTACTTAATTTTGGTGATAGTGAAACGTATGGGCAGGTGCTCGAAAAAATGCTTGAAAATAAGTCCGAATTTTATAGAGACTTAAATATGGGCTCGGCGTACTGCGCAGAAAAGTATGGCGGCATAGAATTTGCAATTAATTTTGGAAAGAATGGTTCACCCGGATATATAACCGGTAGAGATGCGTTTCTCGGATTTTTAATGGGGGTAAGGCATTCCCATCTTGACAGCGCGGGTTATTCGCTTGACGAAAAGATTATTAAAGGCGATATGCAGGAAGACCCTTCAGCAGAGATAGATTTAATGATAAAAGAAGAAGAATGGCGTTTTATACTGAATTCTCTCACTGTTTGCCTGTTTGCACGGAAGATTTATACGGAGGAGGTTGTTATTGATGCGCTGGATGCGGTTGGAATAAAAAAGACTCCTGATGAATTGAAAAATATTGCACGAAAAATTCACGCGTTGAAATATAAAATCAAAGTAGATAACGGATTTAATCTTGATAATCTTTCTTTTCCGAACAAATTATTCGAGGTGCAAACTGGGCGCGGCAAGATGAATAGAGAAGTTGTTAATAATATGATAAGGGACTATACTACTAAGATGAAGGATTTGATTAAGGAGGTTTAAAATGGATAGGGACAAGCTTTTTGAGGAGTTAAAGAAGCGGGTGCACGATGATCATTTGATTAAGCATATGCTTGCAACTGAGACTGTGATGGAGGCAGTTGCGAAGAGGCTTGGTCAGGATGAAGAGAAGTGGGGCATTACAGGCTTATTGCATGATATAGATTATGAAGTTACAAAAGAAGATCCCGAGAAGCACAGCCTTATTGGTGCAGAGTGGTTATCTGATATGGGGCTGCCGGATGACGTTGTTTACGCGGTAAAAGTTCATAACGAAAGGCATGGTTTGCCAAGAAACAGTCTGCTTGATAAAGCTTTGTATGCAGTTGACCCTCTAACCGGATTTATTATGGCGGTTGCTCTTGTAATGCCGGATAAAAAGCTTTCTACTGTAAAGGTAAAGTCACTTAAAAAGAAATTTAAGGATAAACGTTTTGCAGCAGGAGCGAGCAGGGAGCAAATAAGGACTTGTGAAACAGAGCTTGCGATACCGCTCAATGAGTTTTTTGAAATTGCCTTAAAAGCAATGCAGGAAATAGCAGGGGAACTTGGGCTATGAAGAACTTCTCTAATGCTGAGCATTTTATAAGTATATATAATGAAATCGATAATATATTGAGGACAATGTTGCATGAGGAGGTATGGGTAAGCTACCATGAACTTGTGGAACGTGCCGCTCATTTCAATAGGATTGTTCGTGAATATGAGGAAGACTTGAAGCAAATAGGAAGTTTACGTAATGTAATTGTTCATCGTTCAACGAATCGTATTATTGCGGACCCCGCCCCCTTTATAGTGGATCTTGCAAGTAAAATCAAGGATATGCTTACCGCGCCTCCAAAAGTGATACCAAAATTTCAAAAAGAAGTTCTTGTTGTAAACTCCAATACAAACATTGAAACGGTTGCCAAGCTAATGAGTAAAAATAACTTTTCAAGAATTCCGGTTTATGAAAACGGAAAATTTGTATTTCTTGCAACTGCCGAATCATTGGTTCGTTTTATTGCAAATAACTTAGATGTGCATTTGGATGAAATTGCTGTTTCTAAAATAATGCCGTTTATGGAGCATAATGATAATGTACAGTTTATATCAGAATCAACTAATATATTTAATGTAGCTGAGATATTTGAAATATATCATAAGAACGGGCAAAAAATTGATGCGGTGATTATAACGTCAAAAGGAGATAAATCCGAAAAACCTTTAGGTATAATTACACCTTTTGACGTAAGTGAAATATATAAACAAATGGAAATCCGCGTAAACAATGGCTTAGATTAAGCCGTGTTTTTAGGTTAGCTTGATTAGTTTGACTAAGCAAGGGAA
>JALTHX010000090.1:0-11035 GCA_027076005.1 Caldisericaceae bacterium | reverse complement strand
ATACAATGGAAAATAAAGCAAAAGCAACCGTTATGTTTATAGCAACAAACCAATTGGATTGGGGAGAAATGCTCCGTAAATATTGGTAGAAGTAAAACATTATAATTATTCCGATTAGTGAAGCAGTCGTGAGCTTTATAATAGATACAAAGATTTTTCTTCCACCGAGTGCTCCAACTTTCCTTTTCAAGAATATTATAAGCAAGAACATATCAAGGTATAATCCAATACTTACAGCTAAAGCAATGCCAGAATGTTCGTAGACTTTGACAAGAGGCAGTATAATCGCGATATTTACTGCGGCAGTAATGATAGAAAGAATTGTTGGGGTCCACATATCTTTAAGTGCAAAAAATACACGCATAATCACAATTGAATCCATTGCTGCAAATACTCCTAACGAATAGAAAGCAAATGGTTTTGAGGTAAGGTTTACAGCTGCCGAATTAAATGCACCCCTTTGAAATACTATCATAACGAGCTGTTTACTGAATACGATAGAAATAAAAGTTACAGGAATAATAAAAAAAGAAGCAAAGCGGATACTTTTTGAAAAAATGTTTCTCAGCTCTTTGTAATCTTTTTTTGCAGCTGCTTCTGAAAGAAAGGGGTAATAGGAAGTGGCAAGTGGCACAGTAAGCACACCAAGAGAAAATTGCCTTAATTTGTTTGCATACCCCAGCGCTGCTATGCTTCCTTCACGTAATGTTGACGCTACATTGTTACTCACCACGGTTACGGTGTATGTGGAAACTTGTTGTAGAATGAGCGGTACGGAAAGATAAAGAAGTGTGGGAAGTATTGTCCCGTTTACCTTGAAATTAAATGAGAAGTGCATTCCAAGTTCGTACTTTCCGTATAGAACCATAACCAGTGTTTGCAAGAATGCCCCGAAAATCATTCCTGCTGTGTATGAAGCTACGCCGAGAGACCCGTGAAAAAATATCAAAAAGAGAATAATGGACGTATTCAGTATAAGAGAGACTATCGCGGTGATAAGAAAGTGTTTTTCTGCTTGAGCAACGGCGTATAGGAAATTAGCAATTCCCCAGAAGAGGGAAGCGATAGCAAAAAGGTCAATAAGGTGTGCCGTAATACTAATTAGAGATTCTGCCTTGAATCCCGGAGTAAAAACCTTTACCAGCGGAAAGGAGAACAGTATTAGGAGTGCCATAAATACACCTAACCCCAATACAATATAGTTAAATACCACTTCCAAATCTTTTATTGCTTTTTCCCTGTTGTGATCGAGGAGTTCTATAAAAAGCGGGATGAACGAAACTGCGATTGCACTTGCCGTGATGTTTAATGTTATGGAGGTGATCGGAAAAGTTGCATTAAGTGCATCGGCAGCATGTGTTGTTCCGAAGTAGGCACTGAATAGCATATCTCTTGCAAGTCCGAGTAGGCGGCTTATTACGGCCGCTGCCATAAATATTAAAGACGCCTGGACAGCATTTTGTTTTAAGAAACTTCTACTTTTCATTTTTAACAGGAAGGTAAATTACAAGTATAATTAAAATTGAAGCAATAATGCCTATCCCAATTCCCCAGAGGCTTCTGTATAAAGAAACAAGAAAAGTTTCCCTAAGATGAGAAAATGTATCTACGATAGAGACAGAGCCCATTGCGGCAAATGCAGAAAAAATAATAACCCATTTCTTTCGCATTAAGTATGCAGCAAGTATAGTGAAGAAAACTCCAGGATACCCGATTAAGAATTCTTTAAAGCGAGGGCGTGCAACTATATGATGTTCAAGGAACGCCCTAAATTTTAGTTCCAAGGATGAGATGCTTACCCCTGTATTTCCGGAGCGTAGAATATAAACAAGTAAAACTCCGGCAAGCATAATCAGGATGATAATGTGCCCCCATTTTACCGTGATGTTCCATGCATGTTTTGTTTCAGTAATAAGATTATATTTGTCTTTCGGTGTTTCCTTATTGTTAAAGTTTGCGCCGAAAACGTAAAGATAATTGGCGATAAGAAAGATGAAAGGTGAAAGGTAGAGTATTTTTACTCCTCTAAACATATCAAGATTAAGAAGGTAAGGGCTTGGCGAGAGTAACGCACCGATCCATATTGCACCAATAAGGGAAAAGCCAAATAATATAATTGAAAGCAGTAATCCATGTTTTATCGTCTTAATGAGTGTTACTTTTCCTCTTTGATACAGTTTTTTAACATATTCAAAAATGAATAGTGAAATCATTCCTGTTACTGTGACTGTTGCCGAAAGCGCAGCAATTTTTTCAGTTATGTTCTTTGAAAAGAAAATGAGCATAGCTCCAAGTAATGAAAGAATAATGAATAATATAATTGTACTTCTTTCATCGATATCAAATAGAATATACATATAAATTGTAAACAGGGCAATTATTCCGAGTGAGATAAAAAATATTATACTTATGTGAATATTTACTTCAGGCATTGGTTTTGGCACGCCAAACAACATCCCCTTTTCCTTCCACAGGGTGTGCAACTTATTTGCATAGTAGTCATTAACATACATATTTTCTTGATAAGTCTTTCCCGTGTCAATAATTGGTTTTATGTATATAACACGAATATTTCTGTCTGATATGGACCTGAACCAGCGGTTAAATATTTCAGGAGGGGTAAGTTTTAATTGTTCCGCAGGATATATTGAATATACTCGTGTAACGTAGTAGCCTGTTTCTTTGATTAATTGCGGCAAACCTTCTTGGCTATAAATACCTTTTTGTATAGGAAGCTCTATAATATACGTAACAACGTTATTTTTCCTGAAGAAATTTGCAAGAGCTTTTGTTTCTGCCCCTCCATCTCCACAGATTGCATTGCCGTAGAACATTACCGAGTGAATATCGTACTTGTTTATTATGCCTTCAAGATATTGCAAATCACTTTTTCCGGGTGTGTATCTCGGGCGTAGCACTATATTTAGCCCTATGTTTCTGAATTTCTCTATTATATTTTCGTCAAATCCTATTCCAAGATTTACTTCATCTGTTGGGTCAGAGTGTACGATTACCGCATAGGTATCATTCTTGCCACGAATGAGTTTTGTCCCATCAGGGAGGTTTTCTTCCATTCTTTCCGCAAGTTCCGAGTTTTTTGTAATAAGTACCGTATAAAATGGTTTGATTGGGTAATTTTGGAAATTAATATTGTCGGATATTGATTGGGGCAAAGTCCCTGAGAGAATGTCGCCCCCGCCGTACTGTGATACTTCTCCGTTGTCTATTACATCTTGAATACATTGCTCTGGAACTGCAACACTAACAATCCCGTTTTTGCTGAGTTCGTTTATTGCGTCATATGCTGTTTTTCCGTATGCATTTGCGAATGTTTTGAATGTATAATAATCAGCCGCAATATCAACTGTATTTTCTTTCTTTTCTGCCGATATTCTTATTCCTATTTGAAACAGTGAAATGATAATAGAAGCGATAATGACGGCAATAAGAAATTTACTTACAGGTTTTATTTTCATTTATACCCCCTACATTTTTTCTTTTTTTTCTATTCCCATCAAATCTAAAAGAAGGGACAGAACTATAACAGCAGCGCTTACCAGGGCAAGGCGTTCCTTCTCATATTGGGAGCCAATTACTTTATGTTTTTGATAGAACGCATTAACTTTTTTAGAAAAAGCTATTGCAAGAAAAGGTAATTTATGTACTTCATATGTTTGGGCAATATTATGAAGCTTTTCTCTGAAAATCAGTATCTCATTTAAAATGTTTTTTTCTTCTGCTGTATTTAGGAGGGCGGCAACATTTATATTTTTTACATTATTGTAATCTGCCCCCTCTGCTTTTTTGAGAATATTGTTCATCCGTGCATAAGTATATTGGACGTAGTAAACAGGATTATCTATCGATTCCTTTTTTGCAAGATCCATATCGAAATCGAGGTGAGTATCGGCACTTTTCAGCAGAAAGAAAAAGCGCGCGGCATCTTTGCCGACTTCTTCTATTAATTCGTCTAACGTAATAAAGGTGCCTGTATGTTTTGACATCATTACTTCTTTGCCATTCTCATAAAGGTGAACGATTTGATAAATAATAACATTGAGGAAATTTTTAGGTATCTTCATTCCTTGAATTAGGGCCTTCATTGGAATGATATGTCCGAAATGGTCTGCGCCCCATATATCAATTACTTTTTCAAATCCTCTTTTCCATTTGTTTCTATGATATGCTGCATCAACAAGTGTATAAGTGGGTTCACCTGTTTTTCTAACGAGCACCCTGTCCTTGTCGTCTCCAAATAATGTAGATTTGAACCACAATGCCCCATCCTTTTCATACGTATATCCGCTTTCTTTAAAGATTTTTGTTGCTTCCTCAACTTCACCGCTTTTATACAGGGAGCTTTCGTAAAACCAGCTGTCAAACATTATTCCGAAGCGCGCAAGTGAACTTTTAATTTTCCATATCATCATATCTTTTCCTAGTTCTTTTACTTCTTCTCTGTTAGATTTGGTATTTTCCGCATATCTGTCCTTAAATTTAAAAAATATATCTTCTGCGATATCTTCAATATATGACCCTTTGTATCCGTCATCTGGGAATTCTGTTTCTATTCCGCATAGTTTTAAGTAATGGTAAAGGATAGAATCCGTAAATGCATCCATTTTGCTTCCTGCATCATTTACATAGTACTCTTTTTGGACATCAAAACCATTTATTTTTAACAAGTTTCCTAATACATCCCCGATAATTCCTCCCCGCCCGTTTCCTATGTGCAACGGGCCCGTAGGATTAGCGCTTACAAACTCTACCTGAACTTTTTTTCCGTTTGGTTTTTCATAAAAATATTTTTCTTTTAGTTTCTCTATGTTTTCTAAAAATTCTTTATAAGCCAAAAGGCTAAGATAGAGATTTATGTACCCTGGTTTTATCACTACTACTTTTTCTATATAATCTGATTTTATATTTCCCGCAATTTCTTCAGCAATTTTTATTGGTGCTTTATGCAATATTTTTGCCATTTTAAAAGATATTGTTGTAGCAAAATCCCCAAGGCCTTCCGGAGCGCTTGTAATACTAACAGGAGGGGGATTGACCCCCTCGTAAGTTATCCTGACCGCAGATTCTACTGCTGTTTCAATTTTTTTAAACTCCATAATTGTCCTTTGAATGTAAGTTTTGGGTTTCTCACTGCCGCTACTTCGTCGAGCCTTCCGACGGGTGTATTGTGAGGCGCCTCATTTAAAATTTCGGGTTGTGTTTTTGCTTCCTGAGCGATTTTTATCATTGCCTCAATAAATTGGTTCAATGTTTCTTTGCTTTCCGATTCGGTAGGCTCTATCATAATTGTTTCTTCTGCATATGGTTCAAAGTGTGGGAAATATATTGTCGGTGGATGAAACCCGTAGTCCATAAGCCGCTTGGCAATATCCAAAGTTTTTACTCCGTATTCCTTATATTCTCTTCCCGTGAGAACGCACTCGTGCATACAGGTTCTGTCATACGCGGGTTTATAATATTTTTTAAGTTTTGCAAGCACATAATTTGCATTAATTATGCTGGTTTCTGCGGCATTTCGCAACCCATCTGCCCCGAGAGAAAGGATCCATGCATATGCTTTTAGAATCACAGGGAAGTTTGCATAAAAAGCGCGGACACGACCTATTGATTTTTTAGGGTCTTCGAAGAAATACCTTTTGTTATCAAATCCAACAATCGGGGATGGTAAGAATTCCTCTAATTCTTCTTTTACGCCTATAACGCCTGCACCTGGCCCTCCGCCGCCGTGAGGAGTAGAAAAAGTTTTGTGCAAGTTAAGATGTACCACATCAAAACCTGCATCTCCCGGGCGCACTATGCCAAGCAATGCGTTGAGGTTAGCTCCATCATAATAGAGAAACCCTCCCTTACTGTGTACTATTTCTGTAATCTTCTCAATATTCTCGTCAAATAATCCTACGGTATTGGGATTTGTAAGCATTAATCCCGCGGTATCTTCGTCCATTAACTTTTCCAATTCGTTAATGTTTACTCCGCCTCTTTCATCTGATTTTACCTCTATGGCCTTGAATCCTGCCATTGCAGATGAAGCAGGGTTCGTGCCGTGTGCTGAGTCTGGAATAAGCATCTTATGGCGGGGTTTTCCTTTATCTTCGAAGTACTTTTTTATAATAAGAACGCCGGTGAGCTCTCCATGTGCCCCGGCGGCTGGCATCATCGTAAAGCGTACCATTCCCGTAATTTCCTTAAGTGCTTTTTCAAGCTCATACATAATCTGTAAGCTGCCCTGAACGTAATCTTCTGCTGCAAATGGATGAGCGTAAATAAAGTTGTCAAGATTTGCCAGTTTTTCGTTTATTTTCGGGTTGTATTTCATTGTGCAGGAACCGAGTGGATAAAGCCCGTCGTCCACGCCGTAGTTTAGTTTGGAAAGTTTGGTGAAGTGCCTGATTACGTCTACTTCTGAAACTTCCGGCAGCTCTTTTTCCTTACTGGAGAATGCATAGCCAGGTATAATATTACTTATATTTTCTTCTGAAAAATAATCTTTGGGCAATGAATATCCTGTTCTATTTTTCACGCTTTTTTCATATATGGTTTTCATTTCATTTGCCCTCCAAGTAAATTAGCAATAAAGTCAAGATTTTCTTTTGTGAAAATTTCCGTAACCGAGAACAGCATATAACCTTCCAACTCAGGATAAAACGTTGACAATCTCAGTGGGGGAATAAACTTATTATCTATAAGTGCCTTTTCTATTTTGCTCTCATTGTGTGCATAAAGCATAAATTCGTTGAAAAATGGATAGCTTATGCTTTTGAACTTGCCGCTTTCCAGAAGTTTATCATATAGGTAATGAGCAGCTTTTACGTTGTATTCCGCAATTTTCCTTAACCCTACTTTCCCCATAAGGGATAAATATGCGTTGCTTACTACAATATTTAGTGCATGGTTTGAACAGATATTTGATGTTGCTTTCTCCCTTCTTATATCTTGCTCCCTTGCCCTAAATGTCATTACAAATCCACGCTTTCCGTTCTTATCGGTTGTTTCTCCCGCCATTCTTCCCGGAATTTGCCTGATAAACTTCATCTTGCTTGCAATGTATCCGTTGAAAGGCCCGCCAAAATTTAATTCCATTCCAAAGGATTGTGCTTCACCTGCAACAATATCCACATCCATCTCGGCGGGGAATTTGAGTAATCCTAACGACATACTCTCTGCTACGACTTGTACAACAAGCGCGCCTTTTTTATGGGCTATTTCGGAGATTTGCTTGACATCTTCTATACCGCCTAAAAAATTCGGGCTTTGAATAACCACACAAGCCGTATCATCATCTGCAAGTGATTCAAGTTTTTCAATATTTGCTAATCCATTGCCGTAGGGAAGCTGTATAATTTCTGTTTTATGCGGTTCCGTATAAGTGCCTACTGTTTCTTTGTAGTGGGGATGCAACAGTTGGGAAACTATGATTTTGTTTTTGTGCGTAATACGCAAGGCCATTAGTACTGCTTCGGCAGTTGCGGATGCTCCGTCGTATATTGAGGGCACTACCACTTCCATACCCGTTAAGCGTGAAATATGCGTTTGGTATTCGAACATAGACTGGAGGTTTCCCTGGCTAATTTCCGGCTGATACGGTGTGTAGGAAGTATAGAATTCTTCACGAGAAACAATTGCTTTTACAGCTTCCGGGACAGTATGTCTATATGCGCCAGCTCCTACAAGTGGTTTGTAAGAGAAAAAGTCGAGATTTTTCTTTGATATTGTGTAAAATTTTTCTTTGAGCTCTTCTTCGCTGAGCGCTTCCGGTAAATTTAACTTGCCTTTTATCCTTACGGAAGAAGGAATGTCCTTTAGCAATTCACCCATAGAGGAAACACCTATTTCTTTCAGCATTTCCTCTTTTTGTTTTTCCGTATTCGGAATGTATCTCATTTTTGTTTTACTCTTTTCTGTAATCTGTGTACTTTTTTGCATCCATTAGATTTTTAAGTTCGTCAAAGTTTTCTACTTTTATTTTTGCTATCCAACCTTTTCCGTATGAATCTTTATTGATTATAGACGGCTCCTTAATTGCTTCTTCGTTTATTTCTATTACTTCACCTGACATGGGAGAGAAAATATCAGATGCGGCCTTAACCGATTCGATGGTAGTAAGTGTTTCTCCTGCTTTTACTTTTTTGCCTTTTTCGATTTCCTCCAAGTATACAATGTCTCCCAATTTGTCCTGTGCATAATCGGTAATGCCGATTGTCGCTACATCACCTTCTATCTTTGCCCATTCGTCATCTTTTGAATAATAAAGCCCCTCAATAACTTTGTATCCCATTATTTACCGACCTCCCTATATTTTATTTAATAATAACCAATTATACGATATATACCGAGATTTTCAAGAATTTTTAAAGAATTCATACAGTAGCATATAGTCTTCTATGGGGAGGGTTTCAGCTCGCCTGTTGAATGGAATTTTTGCAAATGCTAATGCATTCCTAACTTGTTCCTTATCAAAACGTGTAGATAAGGAGTTAAGAATTTTCTTTCTCCTTTGTGCAAAAGCAGTGCGCACAATCTTAAAGAACAAATCCTGATCTACTGCCTCGTTCACTTTCTTTTTGTTTAGTTCAATTAAGGTAGAGCTTACAGTAGGCTTTGGATAGAAAAAATGAGGAGGAAAAGTTTTTAAGAATTTCTTTTCAAAGTAAAAATCCACAAGAATGGTAATTGCTCCATAACTTTTGCTACCTTTTTCCGATAGGATTCTTTTTGCAAATTCTTTCTGTAGCAAAAGAACGGCCCGCTTAATATTTTTGGCCTGAATAATTTTTAAAAGCAAATCGGTTGATATGTTGTACGGAATGTTTCCGAATAATTCTTCCGTGTTATATGTAGAGAAATCTATGCTTAGTGCGTCCGTAAGAATTATTTTAACATTGTTTGGTGCAGATTCTTTGTAAAACGGGGAAAATCTTTTGTCTTTCTCTATTGCAAAAACTTCTTTTGCAAACGGAGCCACAATGTTTGTAAGAAAAAGAAAACCGGCGCCTACTTCCACATAACTTTTATTCTTTTGTGGGGCAATTTGCTCTTTTATAAAATCAAGGGCAGACTCCTTGATAAGGAAGTTCTGCCCCAAGTTTTTAGACGGAAATATTTTATAGTTGTTTATTAATAACTTAACTTGTCTGGAAAGGTCCATTTTCCTGGAAGAATATAGATTGTTACAGTTCTTCGGCCCCATCTGTATGCGTCGGCTGTGGAGTAAAAAAACACATCAATTTTATTTCCTTTTATAGCACTTCCCGTGTCTCCTGCAACGGCATATCCATAACCTTCCACGTAGAGCAGCGTCCCCAGCGGTATAACTTTAGGGTCTACTGCCACTATTCCGAAAGCACTTCTCATACCAGTGGCTGTGCGCCAGGGGTTTCCGTCAGTTTCTATAACTCTCGGAGAGTATGCTGTTGATACAACTCTTAGCTTTCTCACGAACCTTTCCGGAAAGCGTGCTTTGCCTATCATATACACAGATGAGATGGCGGGGCTTGATACCTTTTCGCTGAGTAGTTCTTGCGATACCTTTTTACCACCGATGTAGGTTATAAGAAATTTCTTTTCAATAACTCCATCCTTCCCATCTCTAAATTTTATCACTTTTCCATTTTGCAGTTTTGAATTCTCTTCATAGATTGTTTTATAGGGAATAGGAATTTTTACTATTTTTGTTTCTGCTTTATAGGTGGAGATTGCAATTTTCTCCCCTGCATATATTTTGCTGTCTAAACCGGGAGATATTTTATCTTTTTCTCCCACTTTTACTTCTGCTTCTTTTAACATTTCTCCAACTGTTTGCTTCGTTGTTTGTAAATTTATCCGCTTACCGTCAATACACAGTTCCACAGGTTTTGCCCTTGTAATTTTAATTACGTTTACGTGCAGTTTTCCTCCAAAGGACGGTATTATTAAATCGCCGTTCCCTATTGGGATACCTGCTTTTTTTACTGCTTGGCTCGCAGTAAGGTTTTTTGTTGAAACTATCTGGCGGACATTCTTTCCGTCAACAATTGTGTAAGAATGCAAGAATAAAACAACAAAAGAAAACAGCAGGAGGATTGTTATAATGCTTACATTGACAACTTTTTTCATTGTTTTTTCCTCCTGTAAAGTTTCTTTTCTATATTTGATAAATGCTCGTTTATGCTTTTTAATACCTGAACAATTTCACTTACTATGTCGCTGTCGAAATCCCTCAAACTGAAATTAGAGTTAGAGAATTCAATATCTTCTGAGTCTTCAAGTTCATTGATTTGTGCAATAATAGAGAGTTTCTTTTTTGTTGATATTTCTTTGTCCGAAGCTTTCCCGCTGAGCCTGGTGAGTAAAATAGTTGGAAAAAAGTAGTATATACCTTTTCTGCCTACTTCTAAGTTCATTGCTTCGCAAAAGCTGATTAGCGAAAGCGGGGAAATCTGAAACACCGTTCCGTTTGCAAGAATGAACAGCACGGAAAGCTTTCTATTTTTGCTATTTCGTATTCTGGAAAACTGCAAAACAGTCCTTTTATCAATTTTTATACCATCGGTCCATAATATTTGGTTTGAAATCGTTGGAAAAGTTTTGCTAAATCCATTATCTATTTTTTTTGTATAATGAATCAGGAAGATGGAAAACTCTGTTGTAACAAGCCCATCCTCTTTATTCAAAATACTATCCTTTACAACCTTTTCGTTGTACGTTCTTTTTATTGTGCGTTTTGCAGTAAGAAGCGCACCCTTAATCGTTTTTATCTCCATATTTTTCCTTTAAATTAAACATAACTGAGAAATTAGTATACTGAAAATTGAGTTTTAAGCAAGTGAGTGTATAAGTCCAATACATTTGAGACTTCAAATAGTATTTTATTATAAAATCCATAGGTGACAAATTATTGAGGCTGTGATGAGGCCTTTCAGTGTTATACCAGATGAGGTATTCTATGCTATGAGTTCTGAATTGAATGTGTTTACATCATCTGATAATAAGTATAAGTGGTAATCTATGAATTCTTCTTCAAGTGTCCTGTTTGCTCTTT
>JALTHX010000089.1:0-3775 GCA_027076005.1 Caldisericaceae bacterium | reverse complement strand
CTTGCATATATTTCGGGCTCAATAAATTTTGCTGAGATTTTTACATTTCGCAAAATCGGCACAGATATTTATTCCCTTGGAGACGGGAACCCCGGGGCAACAAACGTATTTCTTCACGTTGATAGAAAATTAGGTTTTACAGTAGGCATTCTCGATGCCCTGAAGGGGTTTTTGCCTCTTTTAACTGCATACAGCTACGGAATTTGCAGTTTGCCTTTGGCATTTATCGCACTTTCTTCCATACTTGGACACCAGTACCCCATTTTTTACAAATTCCGGGGAGGCACAGGCATCTCAACAACAATTGGAGTAATGATATTTTTTGCCCCAAAAGCAATTATCTCTATTTTTATATTTTCTTCAATCGTTATCTTTGCTGCAAACTACTATAAAGAACATATTCAGGGCAAATTTTCCGCACTTGAAACAGGAGAGTCCGTAGGATTTGTCCTGCTCATTTTTTATGCACTTTTTTCAAGCAGCGGAACATTAAAAATTTTTGTGCTTTTGGATATAGCGCTTATCATTTTAAGGCAGCATATTAAAGTGAAAGAGTTATTATTCCAAAGTAAATCGGTGAAGCACATTTCTTGATAATTTCGGCGTTCTTAAATATCAGCTTTTGCACAAGTTCGGAAACTATAAGATTTCTATAAGGAACAGATGAGAACGGAAACATATACGAGGATAAAGAAAAAATTAAACTATTATTGGAATTAAGTGAAAATAATATATAAATAAAATCTAAAAATTCTTCCAAAACTATGGAACTTTTTTGCAAGTTATGCCTCTAATATGGAGAGAATTTTAAAAAGGTATTGGCAAAATACTATAAAATATAATCGAAAGAATACAGGAGAAAAATTTCCTTTGTAAAAGAGAGTGACAATTTTTGTATGACTGCCTTTTCACTTTATTCGGAATGAAAGCACATTGCCGGCTTTGCGAAAAAGTCTTTATACCCCTGGGGAGAAAAAAGACCCGCCTTAGACTTCACCAAAAAGAAATACGAGCCTTAAATGTATATAACTTATCCGGATACTTGACAAAGGAAAAATCAATTCTATAATTTATTAATCCGAGCAATGGTTACTAAGGGGAAACCTATGCGGCCAATGCCGATAGGGTAAAGAGGGGAAACCGCTTTGCCTGCCAATTTTGCAAAGGAGGCATAAATGAAGAGATTTTTTGCGCTGTTTATCACAGCAGTATTGATCTTTTCCGTAGGTTGCGGAAAAACCGCGCCTACACAAGAGAAGACAGAAACGCTTGTTGTATACCATGCGGGCAGCCTTACAAAACCAATCAGAGAAGTAGAAGCGGAATTTAACAAAGAAAATGGTGGAAATATTGTGTTTAAAGATGAATCGGCAGGTAGCGTAAAGGTAGTAAAATCAATTTCGGAATTACACAAGCTTGTTGACGTTGCAGCAACAGCCGATTACAAGCTCATTCCTCAGTACCTCATTCCTGATTATGCAAGCTGGGTGGTGCAGTTTGCAACAAACAAACTCGTTATTGTATACACGGGTAAGAGCAGATACGCAGATGAAATAAATGTGGATAACTGGTATAAAATCCTGCAAAGAAAAGGGGTAGAGTTCGGATTTTCAGACCCGAATGCAGACCCCTGCGGCTACAGAACACGTTTAATGTTTACCCTGGCTGAAAAGTACTATAAAGTGCCTGGCCTTGCAAATAAACTTGTAGAGGCAGTAAACCCCAACAACATAAAGCCGAAGGCAGTGGAGCTTGTTGCCCAGGTGCAGTCCGGGGAGCTGGACTATGCGTTCGAATATCTCTCTGTTGCAGTGCAAAATAACTTAAAATATGTAGAACTTCCGGACCAGCTGAACTTTAGCAACCCTGAATATTCCGACTTTTACAAGCAAGCAAGCTTCACAATGAAGGACGGAAAAACGGTGACAGGCGCACCCATTATTTACGGCATCACAGTGCCGAAGAATGCTCCAAATAAAGAGCTTGCAGAAAAATTTGTCGGGTTCTTGCTCAGCGCGAAAGGAAAAGAGATATTCGAAAATAACGGGCAGCCCTTCCTTCCACTAAAGGCAAACGTATCCGTAAATAAATTGCCCTCGCCTGTAAGGAGCGCCTTTGGAGAGTAAAAAACGCTTCTTCTACGGCATTCTATTTGTATTTGCAATTATCGTTATTACATTTGTTCTGCTTCCCCTGGCGAGGCTTGTTACACTCCCGTCAGGGAAGCTCCTTATCAATGCTTTCAAGGATAAATCGGCCATTCAATCCATAGTGAACAGCCTGCTCTACTCGTTCGTAACAGCAATACTATCGCTCATTTTCGGCATTCCTCTTGCATTCCTTATGGCGAAAAACAAATTCGGAAAATTAGAAAAAACAATCGAAACAGTTATAGACCTTCCCCTGGCTGTTCCTCATACTGTTGCAGGAATTGCACTGCTTTTTGTATTCGGAAGAATGGGAACCATAGGCAATTTATTCTACAAAAGTTGGGGCATAAAAATCACCGGCACAGGTATTGCAATTATTATCGCGATGATGTTTGTATCGCTCCCGTATCTTGTAGATTCTGCACGAGATGGATTTAAGGGCATAGATTATGAGCTGGAAAAAGCATCAACTATACTGGGTGCATCACCATTCTATACGTTTAAAGCAATATATCTCCCGCTTTCCTCCAAATCCGTAGAAACAGGTTTCCTTCTCACGTGGGCACGCGCAATCTCCGAGTTCGGTGCAATAGTAATCCTTGCATACTATCCGATGACGGCACCTGTAAAGATATACGACGCATTTACACAATATAATCTTGCCGTATCCACAGCAATTGCCGCTGTGCTTTTGCTAATCTGCCTTACAATATTCCTCGTTCTCAGGGTGGTGATTAACAGAAAATGAGCGTACTTACAGTTAAAAACCTGTCCGCACGAATCGGAAACTTCTCGCTGAAAAACATAAACTTTTCCGTTGAAGAGGGGGAGATATTTGTTATTGTAGGGGAAAACGGTGCGGGAAAAACGAAGCTTCTCGATGCAATAAGCGGATTTTTGCCCGTAGAAAGAGGAAACGTAATCTTAAACGGTAAAGATATTACACTTAAACCACCACAGGAGAGGGATATGGGATATATTTTTCAAACGCTTGCCCTGTTTCCTCATTTTACGGTAAAGCAAAACATTCTTTACGGGCTACGCTTTAAAAGGCCAAACGAAAAAGGTCGGCTTGATAAAATTATATCACTCCTCAAAATAAGAAATTTGTTAAATAGAAAACCAGGGAAGCTCAGCGGGGGAGAAAAACAAAAAGTAGCACTCGCGCGAACACTTGTTTTGCACCCTTCAATTGTGCTTTTGGATGAGCCCACATCAGCGCTTTCTCCAAATGAACGAGAAAGAGTGGATACGGAAGTTAAAAATATCTTCTCGGAAATGCACCAGAGCGCAATTTTCGTCACGCACAACGTCAGCGAAGCATACCTCATAGACGGAAGAGTCGGAGTAATGGAAAAAGGGCAGCTTGTGCAGGTAGGCTCTACAAAAGAAATTGTTTACAGCCCGAAAACAGAGAACATTGCAACGGCATTCGGAGAGGTAAATGTGTTTGACACAATTGTCAAAACCTCTATCAACGGTATCTGTTCAGCTGAGTTTAACAAGGGGACAATACATTTCTTAGGGAACCTCGAAATCGGAAAGAGGGTAAAGCTTGTTGTGAGGCCGGAAGACATCCTGATAAAACTCTCAAGAGATAAAACAAGTGCAAGAAATAATTTCAG
>JALTHX010000088.1:0-3800 GCA_027076005.1 Caldisericaceae bacterium | reverse complement strand
GGAATGTTTATTGCACCACGGGGGCGTTCCCTGCACCCCATAGCAAGCACGACTGACCGTGCATTTATTTTTACCATACCTCTTTCAGGGCTAATCGTATATATTTCTCTTGAAGGCGTAAGCTCCAATACCATTGTGTCGCTCCATACGCTTACGCTTGATTCTATTACTTTCTCCGCAAAGAAATATACATATTCAGGCCCTGTTAGATCTTTTTTGAAAATCTCGGTCCCAAATCCGTTATGGATACACTGGTTAAGAATTCCCCCCTCTTCTATTTCCCTGTCAATTAAAAGGACATTCTCAGCACCTGCTTGCCTGGCAGATATTGCCGCAGCCATTCCGGCGGGGCCGCTTCCTATAATTGCTACGTCAACTGTTTTCTCTTTCATTTTTTGCCCCCTACAAACTTGGTTGGCCTCTTCAGAAAGAATGAGTCGTCACCTCTTTTTGTTACTTTTGTAGGTGGAATACCCAACTCCCTTGAGAGTATTTCTATGGTTCTGGGAGTATCAAACCCTCCCTGGCATCTGCCCATACCTACATGAAGCCTTCTTTTGATTGCGTCATAGCTCAGTGCGGGAACTGGTGCGTGAATAGCCCTTACGATTTCTCCTTCGGTAACGGTTTCACACCTGCATACAATTTTTCCGAAACGAGGGTCTTTTTCAATAAGGCGGGCCTGTTCTTTTTTGCTCAAGTCAGCAAAAGATGGGATAGGGGTGCGGATAGGATTATAGCTTTTCTTTTCTTCCATCTTCAGACCGTGTTTCTTTAATGCATTTACAACCCATTCTGCAATTCCGGGAGAAGAAGCGAGCCCAGGCGATTCAATTCCCGCCAGATTAATAAATCCTTCTACAACATCGTCCGGCACTTCCATAATAAAATCCCTGTCAATCATATTGCTATACCTATCATGCATAATTCCTGCATTTCCATTTGCCCTTAACCCTGCAAATTCCTTAATAGCGTATTTCATATTAAGAGAAGGAATTAACTTTTTTCCTCCGTTTACTACTTCTGCTAATCCCGGGTAAGTTGTGGATTTATCCTCTTTATCGTCTATTTCTTGTGTGTTAGGCCCGATGCTTATGTTACCATAAATCGTGATTGTTACTAAAATGCCCTTTGTTAATGGGGTTGGCGTGGGAAACAGGATAGAATGTACTGGCTGATAAGAGGGGTCAAGAATAAAGTACTCCCCTTTTCGTGGCGTAACCTTAAAATCGGATTCTATTCCGGCTAATTTCATAATAACATCAGAATATAATCCCGCTGAATTTACCACCCACTTTCCATAAAAATTTCCCCGGTTAGTTTTAACCCCGATAATTCTTTTTTCTTCCTTTATGAAGCCTTTAGCTTCGGTAAGAAGCTTAAGCTCTACTCCATTGCTCACGGCATTCTCCGCTGCTGCTATTCCAAGCCCTATGGGGTCAATTACCCCTCCGGTAGGGGCATATAGAGCCAACTTAAGATTAGGGTTAAGGTTTGGTTCTACCTTGAGCATAGTCTCTTTAGGGATAATTTGTATATTTGGCACGCCGTTCTTTTTGCCCCTTTCTACGAGAGCTTCTACTTTAGGAACGTCTTTATCGGTTAAAGCAACAACATAATCCCCGACTCTTTTGAAAGGTACGTTTAGTTCCGCTGCGACAGCGTCGAAACGAGCGTTCCCTCTTACATTCATAGCGGCTTTGTTAGAACCGACCGCAGCATTGTATCCTGCATGAACGATACCTGTATTTGCTTTTGTAGTGCCAATAGCAACATCGTCACCTTTATCAATAAGGAGCGTGCGTAGCTTATACCGAGATAGCTCTCTTGCAATCATACACCCTTCAATACCTGCACCTATAATAATTACATCGTATTTATTATCTTCCATATATAAACTAACCTCCCAATCAGAGTTTCTTTATTTTCAGCAGTAGTTTTTCTGTTTTTTGAAAGGAAGTATGTGGTTAGGAAATTATTAATCTTTTTCCCATCCTTTTGACCTACTGACTGCCTTTAGCCAACCTTTATATAATTTCTCTCTTTTTTCTTCATCAATAGACGGATTAAATTCCCTGTCAACTTTCCAATTTTTTCTCAGCTCGTAAAGATTACTCCAAAAACCAACAGCCAATCCCGCAGCGTAAGCTGAACCGAGAGCCGTAGTTTCAATAACCGTAGGGCGTATTACTTTTGTTCCTAAAATGTCGCTTTGGATTTGGCATAAGAAATTATTTTTTACTGCTCCTCCGTCTACCTTGAGCGTTTTTAGACTAATCCCGGAATCTTTCTCCATTGCAAGAATCACATCTTTTGTTTGATAAACCTCACTTTCCAATGCTGCACGTACGATGTGGGCTTTTGTAATATAACGCGTTAAACCAATAATAACACCTCTTGCGTACATATCCCAATATGGTGCGAAAAGCCCGGAAAATGCAGGTACAAAATATATTCCTCCTGAATCCTTAACACTTGTTGCAATTTCTTCGGTTTCATCTGCACTCTTAATAAGTTTTAGATTATCGCGTAACCACTGTACTGCGGCGCCGGTAACAGCTATTGAGCCTTCCAATGCATAATTAACTTTTCCTTCTTCTAATCCGTAAGCCACCGTGGTAAGCATCCCATTTTTAGAGTGTACAATTTTATCTCCGGTATTAAGAAGCAGGAAGCATCCTGTCCCGTATGTGTTTTTGGCTTCTCCCTGGGTGTAACAGGTCTGCCCGAACAGCGCTGCCTGCTGGTCGCCTAAATCACCTGCTACCGGGATTTCTGCACCAAGCGGGCCGCTTTTTTTTGTGTAACCGTAAAGCTTCTTGTCACTAGAGGGGCGGATTGTAGGGAGAATTTGCCCAGGAATACCTAACACTTTTAGTTGCTCCTTATCCCAATTCAAAGTTTTTAAATTCATCAGCATTGTCCTGGAAGCATTCGTGTAATCTGTTATATGGGCTCCTCCATTTGGCCCACCTGTCAAATTCCATATAATCCAGGAATCTATGTTTCCAAAATAGACTTCCCCTTTTTCAGCTTTATCTCTTAATTTTGGGATATTATCAAGCATCCATTTAATTTTTGAACCGGAGAAATACGTAACAATAGGGAGCCCCGTTTTTTCCTTAAATTGTGGTTCAAGCTCCTCATTTGTAAGTTTTTGACAAATGTTTCTTGTCCTTGTATCCTGCCAAACTATAGCATTGTAATAAGGTTCTCCTGTTTTTGGATTCCACAGGACGGTTGTTTCTCTTTGGTCTGTTACCCCGATGGCTGCGATTTCAGAAGGATTAATTTTCCCTTTTTCTAATGCTCTTTTAATAACTTTTTGAGTCTTTTCCCATATCTCTAACGGATTATGTTCTACCCAACCGGGCTTTGGATAAATCTGTTTATGCTCTTCATAGTCGGACGATATCACATTGCCCTGCTTGTCAAAAATGATGAAACGTGTCCCCGTAGTACCTTGGTCTACGGCTGCTACGTACTTCTTATATGCCATAATTGCCTCCTGTTAATTTTAAGTTGGATGGCGGCTTTATCACATTCTTTGCTTTATCTAAATTGCTTTCTGCGAAAATTTCAACTGCTGCCAAACAAACCTCCTCAGGTTTAATCCAAATAATAGATATCTGCTTACTTGACAGTAATTTTAGAAATTTGTGGAAAATTTGCAAGGGGGGGATTGTTTCTTTAAAGAATTCATACGAAATATTACTCATTACTTTATCTAAGAAGATAAAAAAGAATTACTTTTTGCATATTACGCGTGAAATTACAATTTTACACTCATATGATATTTA
>JALTHX010000087.1:0-11183 GCA_027076005.1 Caldisericaceae bacterium | reverse complement strand
GCTACCTTGGCCTTAAAGGCTGCATCGTATTTCTTTCGCATCGATTTCATATCCCCTCCTGAACATATAAAAAGTGTCAGCCAATACACCTTAATCACCTGTCCAGTTTTTGGGGTACACTATAATGGGCTATTGATTCTGGTATCAACTCCTGGGTCCGCCAGCTATCAAACATTCATCTCTCTTCCTATCTGATTAATGCAGACTGCATACGGGCAAAGATCATTTCTGTTAAAGAATACAGCAATGATCTGCCAGCCTTGCAGCGCAAAGTTGACGAGTTACTCAGGGAAATGAAGGATCGCACCTATGGCGCCGCATTGGTTTCTGATCCGCTTGACAGAGAAGCACTTCATCAGAAGGTAAGGAAAATATTATTTGAATTACTGCTCAATGTCGCTGAACACGCATATCCAGAGAGTGATAGCTGCTTTGCCGGGGTGTATGCGCGCATACGCTCTGCCCGGCCAATGCGCTTAAGAGATGCAAAAGCATGGTGCGAAGTATTTGATAAAAAAACGATCCCTATTTATGGTCAAAAAAGTTTCAGGCCTAATCACTATGCTCAATGGCTGGAATTATATATCTGTGACACAGGAACTGGACTAACGGATCAGATAGAGCAATGGAAGGCTCCAACGAGTGACTATGCAGCGCTAAGAGCACTTGAAAAAGCCAAAAAATCAGAAAATCGCTTTCAATCAATCGCCAACCATATTTTTAAATCTTCTTATTCATGCAGAAAACGGCAGGATACGCAAAGAACTGCGGTTACCGGTCTAGTGCACCTGGGCCATATGTTACGACAGGATGAAGATCATTGCCGTATGTATGTGTATGAGACGAGACATCCTGGAGGATGGCTTGGGGACCATCATCCATGGGACAGAGAAAATCATTATTCAAGGAGAGAGATTGTCAACACTATTATTAAAAAGAAGCCTGAAGAATATGGACACTTACGTCCTGTGACCGGAACGGTTTATGCTTTTTCTTTCCAGCCTAAAAAGGAAAAGCCGCTGGACAGCAGCGTATGCGCCAGGCTAGATGCCTCAGGACGACAGAAGGTGATAGAAACATTGCGTGGCCAGTCAACCTTTGCTGAACCTGAGGCAAAAATACTTTCTCAAGTTTCGGACTTGGATTAACCTCTTGAAAATTAAGTAAAAATAGCCATGTCTGCTAAATTCTATTTTTTGTTGCAGTATTCAATAAGAATATATAACTATTAGTAATAGTTTGTTACTGTATTATACGTTTAATATAGCAACATAAAGCTAATTCGTGTGTCGCATGAAAAAACTCTTTAATTACAAGCTGATATATCAACTCCGAAACTTGAGATACTTTGGTTTGATCATCGTGATGACGATCATTGTCCTCCTCCCAGCCCAAGTGAACTAAGTCACAAAGAATACGATATGATAGTTCTCAGACCGCCGGCTCAAATGAACAAATTTGACATTGCAAAATGGCTGAGGCTTATTGCGGGAATCCCCCCTCGCCAACCCCAAATAGCTTGCAGTAAATTTTTTCTGGTAGGCCTCACTACTTATCAGTTATTTGTTTTTTTTGAACTGCTCCGACATGTATCTACCTATCAAGATACAGAAATGGATTGGTTTTTAGTGTCAGATCTATGGGATGTTTGTTGTTTAACAACAGTCAAAAGGGATCAAAACTTTTCACCAGCGAAAGCAAAAGCCAAAATTTTCTTACAGTCCTTAGACAGTCCTTTTTCCATTAACGATATTGCACTTCTCTTGCGTGAAATGGACTCAATAATTTTCTGGGAGCCTTCCTCAACGACGGGGATGGATCCTTTTTTTAATAGACCAGTAATATGGAAGGAAAAGGACGATAGCGAGCCTGAACTGGTGCTTCCCAGGTATCTTGATTTGCCGGTCGCTCTTATAGACTCCAGGAAGTATCATGCCTGTTTGCGGGCACTGAATAGGTGTTTGGCCTTATTCCCAGGTTATCATCCCATGCCGGCTGATGATTTGGTTCGGTCACTGGTACGAGACGCCGCAATGAGTATTCGATCTGAACCAGACCGCCCTGATATTGTAGTGGGGAGTGTTGGAGTAACAGGGAAGACATTTGAAAACCTGACCATAGACAGGAAAGAAGTATTGTATCTTTTTTATCATGCCGAAGTAGAGTTTCCTTATGAAAAGATGCCGCTGGTTGCCCTGCTTTGGAAATCACTCGCCGTCCAAGGGCATTCAGATAAAGAAGAAGCTCCATCATATGGAGAACCCTGGCGGCGTATTACTTCTACTCCTTATATTGCCCCGGCCGGAGAAAAATCTATCTCTGTGCTTCGTTATAGGCGGAATGATGACGGCACCCTTGATTTTAAGTCTTCTTATTACGCTCGTACGCCTGAAGAAACATATAATGATTTCGATAGGTTGGATATTCTCAAAATTGGTCATTGGCACTATGGTTCCAGACATGATCTTTTGACAATTAATATGAGGCTTGCTTTCCGTTTTTCTTTTCAGGAACTCGGACCGTTATATCTTTGGCTTCAAGAAGAATTCGAAAGTTTTTTCAATCGCATTGCTCCAAGGGCCAAACTGCTGGTTTACCCGTCGCATCCTGTCACAGACACATTATTTGACCGCATAAGACAAGATCCTGGCTTCAAAGAAATATTACCTGAAGGAGGCATGATCCCACTTAAGTATGTAGGTCATAAAACAGTATCTCCACTACTTGCTTCGCATCTCATCAGGGAGCGTATAAACCGGATAATAAAAGAGCATGGCTGGAAGCGCCATGAATGGAGCGTAGTTCTTTTTGATGATGGAATGATCAGTGGGAAACATTTAAGGGAAACCACCCAGTTATTGCAGGCTTTAGGGGCAAAGCCTGTCTATCTACTGGTTGTGCTGGACCGCTCCGGCCTTCCGGTTCAGGAGGAAGTATATAAAAATTTCCTGAAAAGGCATAAACGATTCTGGCGGTGGGATGTCCCGGGGCTAGGCAGCCATGGAAAATGTCCTTTATGTCAGGCTATAGCAGTAGCTGGAACGTATTTGCATCAGACGAAATCGCGCAGAATCAAAGAGCGTTTGAAGCTTTGGTGGGACATCTGGAAGCTTCGAAATGCAGACACACAATGGTTTCATCTCCATTCTCAATCCGCTAAAAATATTGACCCGCCTCTTGAGATAACATTCGGTATTGATCCTAAGCGGACAATAAAAGGAAAACCTGTAGAAAAACGCCTTAAATTTAACTGTCCGACTTCAGCAACGGCTTTGTTGATGGAATTGACACGTCTTACACCACGCACGGATATTGCTTTGAAAAAGGCATCCACGTTGTTCCGAAGATCATATTTCGATGCTTCCATAGAGATTATTGCCAGCCAGCTTTTTCTGTTCATGGATGAACTGACCGACAAAGAAATCCTAGAAAGATATGAGAAACTTCTAAAATGGTTATGGGAAAAAGAGGAGCCGTCAAAATTCACTGCTCTGGCTGGATTGGTGTTTATGATCATTGAGGATCGCTTTATTCATTCGATATGGGAATGTACTCTTAAGTTACTTAAAAAGAAGGCGATAGGAAACATTGATGCAACTATTATCACCTCGCATTTATGTAAAAGACATGAAGTTCTAACAGGTGATTCATATTGTCTTACCGATGAATCTAACCAAATTGAAAATCATAATTATATTCTCCTGGATAGACCTGTTAATCTTAAAAAGTATGTTAAAGCTTTGTTATCTATTTTCATAAATAATCCAAATCAACCGACTACACACTCTACAGAATTCAGAAATAATCTCGGAAACATTGAGAATGGAGATAGCAATTCAACAAAGATAAAATATATTTCTGATTGTATTGGCAAACTATATAATGTATTGGACAGGTTAACCAGTGATTGTTTTGTATTGACTTTTTCATCGGAAGAAAAGAGAAATCTCGGTGAGTTGCTTGATAGTAATGGGTTACTCAAAAACAAAGCTGCTCAATCAGCTTATAATCTTTTATATGGCGATACTAATGGATTGTTACAAAGGGTAATTGATTCATTGTTTGCCTCTATCAATAATTCATCTGATTTTTGGGATTTGATCGACACCAGTTTATTTTCTTCAGAAAAATGGGAGAAAATCGTCAAAGAAAAAATAGATTATTTTAAAGAAAAAAGAATTCCATATGACGAATTAAGGGCGTGGATAGTCATAGGAGAAGACGAAGAAATTGATGTTCACTGGAATGGAGATGTTCCAATAATCAGACACTCAATAACAACGCTTACAAGTACAACGTGGTTCTATTGTGACCATTTCTTTAAAGAGGCCATAAGAGACATTGTGAGCAATGTTCTATATGCTATTGCAACTTATCGGAAAGATGATGCAAAAAAATTAGTGTATGTAAGTAAGATAAAAGATCCATTTCGTGATAGTTCATCCTCAATAGAGGAAGCCCACATGTGGTGGCGAATTGAAGAAGAGAATAATTTTATTATTTTTACGACAGCAAATGCAACAGAAAACAGGAAAATAGATTTTCATTTTCATAGATCTTTTGAACATGTGGAAAAAGCAGGAGGAAAAGTGCTTGATCCAATAGTTGATGAAAAAAGGGGAGATAAATTTGCAATCGCCTTCACCAAACTATATTTACCTAAACTAACATCATTCGGAGAAAACGATGAGATTTAATATGTTGATTATCGATGATGAATGGCAAGATAGAAAAGGCGCTTATAATAATCTGGTTGCCGAGATAAGAAAAAGTGGTTTCGATATAGCATTTGATTTTTTTGAAGGCGATTGCAGGGCAGATTTACAAGCTAAGTTCCAACTAGGTGGATTTTCAGCAATAATTACAGATGCCATATTAAATATAAAGTGGCCAAGGCTCACTATTCGGGACGTCGCTGATATCATAGATGATGAAATTCCAATGGCAGTCCTTAGTGGTCGATGGGGTGCCGACAATATACAGGAAGTACGTTACGCATTTGAAAAGCCAAATTGTCGCACTTTTCTCCATTGGCGGGACATAGAAGGTGATGAAGAAAACGGGTATGGACAACGTGGTGAAATCGCATATGCTAGAGAATCTATTATTCGTATGTTGTCAGAGAGCAAAGGACTTGATGTCAATCTTGATGTTGATCCAGATGAGGAACTTAGGATTATCCACATTTCAGATATTCATGCAAGAAGAGGAGCAGAGGAAGGAGACGATGAATTTGAGCAAAGGATGCTCAATGAAGCTCAGTCTTGCGCACACGTCATACTTAAGCACTGGAACCGAAAGAAACCGGCCTTTATAGCATTTACCGGTGATGTTACAGAATACGGTTCTCCGTATCAATATAACATGGCCGAAAAGTGGATAAATTATTTTTTTGATAGGCTTGGAATGGGGAAATTACCTTCTCGCAAGCTATTGTATGTCCCCGGTAACCACGATGTAAATGTTCGTCTTGCTGCCGCGGCAAGAATAAGTCTTGATATTCGGGGCAATGAATTACGCCCTCAAATTATGGATGAAGTCCAACAACAGGAGTTGGTCAATTACGCTTTTTCCCCTTTTCGTGATTTCTTGTCTAGAATCTCTTGTTGCCCGTTGTTTGAGGAAAAAATTCAAACTAGTAATTTTGGATGGATAGAGACGAGATTTCGGCATTTAGGAATAATTTTCTATGGGGTTAAAACATCAATTCCATCACCATTTAATCTTCCGGAGCGCAAAATTGACCTGAAAATTCTCAGGCATCTAGGCGAGCAACTTGAAAAAATATCAGGTAAACATCCAATTGTTATAGGTCTTGGCCATCACAGCCCTGTTCCTACTACACAGCCTGATGGAGCAGTATCAAATTTGGATGATATAAAAAGGTTTTTTCTTGGACCAGGCAAGACTCATATTTTCCTTCATGGCCACTGCCATGAGGCAAGAATCGAAGATGTGGACCTTGGCCAGTTGAGGCTGGTTGTATCAGGAGCACCATCTTTGAGTGAAGAAGCTCGGAAACGCCCTGAAGACACATTAAGAGGGTTCAACTTGTTAACTTTGCATAGAAAAGACAACAAGGTAACTTCATTGCGAATTGACACCTTTAGTTGGTTAACATCTAATCTACAAGAAATGCCGCAGTTAGCTAGATCATACAAGCTACAGGACAATAACATTGTACCGCATTAAATATTAAATCGTCGAACATTTGGGTGCAGTTGACCGCTATTCCGCTGCGGCCTTTGGCCTTGCTCCATAGCGGCAAGTGACCCATGACGTTCTGCTTAAATAATTGGAGGAATTATGCCTGAAATTATAGACGAAAAAAAAGAAAGGGAAGTATGGGAAGGATGGTTAGATGAAGAGCATGGTTTAAAACTAAAGGCAATAAGAAATGCAGTAACAGATATTTACAAGGAAAGTGAAATAAAATTCCATGATCTTCCATTCTATACTCCACATGGCATTCAACATTGCTCAGCAGTCGAAAATTTGATCCATAGATTAATACCAGAGGAAAAATATAAAAAGCTTTCATTAAAAGAACGTTTTTATCTATTAGCCTCAGCATGGTTACACGATTTGGGAATGTTAAAGAATGTATACTTTACTATATATCATAACGGAGAGGCAGGTGCCTCACATATTAGAAAATTACACCATATAACTACTGCTAAATTTATTGTCGAGTATTGGAATACCTTAAAGATAGAAGAACAGGAAAAAGAATTACTTGCTAAATTGTGTTTTTTCCATCGAAAAGGAGAGGATCTTAATAATTGTGAAGAATATTTTTATGTAGGTAATGTAGGATATAGGCTCAGATTATTAGCGGCTTATCTACGGCTAGCTGATGCTCTAGATATATGTTCAGATAGAACTCCATCTGAATCTTATGCAGTATGTTTAGCCTATAATATACCTGATGAATCTAAATTGCATTGGATAAAAAGTAGAATAGTATCAGGTATTTTTTTGGATCAAGAAGAACAAAAAATTTATGTTCAATTTAAAATACCAAATAAGTCAAACTTTGCTGATAAAATATTGTTCGATATGGCTGAGGAAAAGCTTCAATCTATTATAAAAATTGTAATTAATGGTCTGCGTTCAGAATTAAATAGTGTAATAAATGTCTTAGTACGTGGAAAGATCACCTACTATTTAGACATAGTTGCTTTATATTCAAAGATAATCCTTGATGTACAAATGTTAACAGATTTAAGAGAAATCGTAATAAATTATGATATTATGATGGCACCTAGTGCTTCAAAGTTGTTAGATATTATACTGATAATCGTTGCAAATTTGCTAGGTTTTAGTTTAAAAAAAGGAAGGCCTTTTAAGGCTATTCCTAGTAATTTACCAAAGGATTATAAAAATCAACTAAATAAGATAAATGATTTTTTAGCGATATTAGAGAGCGATATATTATTAGCACGACCATGTCATTTAGGTTTAAGAAAAATTGTTGAAAGAATCAAAAAAATCAAGCAAAAAAAAGATATAGAGGAAATAGTAAAAGACATTGATCACTTATATCAATGTCACCACCTACGACGTTCTGCTATAAGGATAAATGCCAAGAACTTTTTTCAATCCAATTTTTTGAACAAACATAATAATGGAATACCACCTACTGACATTAATAATTCTGTAAATTCAGAAATGATAACTGCTAAACATGAGGTTTATGAGAATATTAAAGAGGAAAAAGAAAAAGCGATTCATCCAATAAATGTATTATTATATGGATATAGCGAACTTGCTGTCAAGGCATTGTGTGGGTTGCGTGATGCTCTTATAGAACAAAAATATCCCTGCATAAAGGAAAGCAAAGAGATTTATAACTCATTAATCGAGCAAGACCAGTCAGATAATATACAAATTTTTATTTGTGACGGTCAGCCAAAGACTCAAACAGGCATTACAATACGCTATATTTATCACGATGCATCTCAATATGCTTTCTATCTTACAGAAAGAGGATTTTCTAATATCACAATAATTCCTGATATTATTGCTGGAACTTTAATGGCATGTATAGATATAGATTTTATTATCGTTGGTGCTAATGGTATCACAGATAAAAAATTTCGTCATTCCGGAGGCCATCTTGGCCTAATAAAGTTAGCAAGAGCTATTTCCAAAAAGAATAATTCGAAGTCGAAAGGCTCTACCAAGATAATTTTAGTAACTACTACAGAGAAAATTGGGTTTAAATTTTCAGACAAGTCATCTGTAGGTGACATCCATCATTTTGTTAGTGATGTAGAGGGATTCAGAATGCGAAGGCTTCCGGACTGTAGCCAGAATCGAGAACATATATGGATGATGAAGGACCGTGATTTAATTCAGCGGTTATCTGAGACACAAATTGCTTTTGCAAATCCTCGAGAGGATAAAGTTGAAATAAGTGACATCGATTATATTATTACTGAAATAAATAGCGAACAATTGAACTGCGAAAACGGATGGATAGCATCAGACAATTGGAGCAATTTTATAAAAAAATGGAAGGAGAAGGCAAAAGAAAATAGCAGAACAAATGGGTGCACTGGACTGACAATTCCTCTACGCTCCATTGCCAGCCAGTGACCCTTAACGTTCGGCAAGAGAGATGAAAGAATCACTCGAAATCAAGTGGCCGTGGGAAATGATCTGGAGTGAGTATGCGGACGAGATCACCGCTCAGATCAAGGATGCCCTGCCGCCCGATCATGAATTGCAGAAACACGACCTATTCCCCGGCATCAAATGGGACCGCCGTCGGATTTTCATCGTGGATGACGATAGCACGGGAAAACGCATCCTCATGAACTTCGAGAAGATGAGACGGTGGAAGACGAGCAAGTTCAAGGTCCCGACCATGACGGTTTTCAAGGATTCCGCCGAGGTCGCCCAGCTGATCGAGCGTGATCACATGGCGGAGTGCGCAAAATACAACGAAGACGGAACTCTGAAATGAGAGCCGAATGAATAAGGTTAGATTGTGCGAAGTGAAGCGAAGCCACAATCTGAACCGTTTGTTGGACAAGCCCGGTTCTACTATTATATAGAAAATAGCTTCTTCAGGATTTGTCTGGATCAGGCAGATGGGGAGGGATGAGGTCTATCTGAGTGTGAAAAAGTGCGGCGTAGCATTGTATTTTCCCTGGTACACCGGCATCTTGAAGAATAGTATCCTGATTTTGCACATAGATATCCATTGCCGGCTATACCGGTCTTTTTACAACAAAGTGATGTAGATTTCAGTTTATATAAGGGTCCCTCCTTTCTCTAATATACTAACAGTAGATTATTTCACCGATATCAGGCTGCTGTATCCTGGTCTTGATGATTCGCATCTTTGCGCCACATACCGGGCAGATTATTTTGGGGCGTTCCTTTTTCTGGTGGAACATCTTAAAGGGATTGACGCGAAGAATCAGTTGCAGAAACCTGATGAGTCTTTTGCTGCACGAATGAAGAAAGCCGTAATCTCTGGCTCTGCGGAATCCCTTTGGAAGGACATGGAGCATCAACAGGTAGAGAAAATATTCGCCGCTGACTGTTCTGGTCTGGTATTGTTCGGTTTTGGAATCTATATACCTGAAAGTAACCTCGCCGTTTTCGCATTTCAGGATATCCTTTTCCTGTATGACACCCCTGTAGAGATATCTGCCAAGATATATCAATGCCTTGTCTCCCTTGCCGACATCTTTACAGTCTACAACCCATTTTTTGGGACAGTTTTTGGGCACTTGGAGATTATTGTCAACGATTGCCTGCAGTAATTTTGCCCTGAAGACCTTTGCCAGGGCCTTGTGATTGAAGAGGTAGCGGCCGGATTTAACTCGCCATAATCCTGTTTTTGCATTGATGCTTGCACCCGGCATGACAACATGAATGTGGGGATGGTAATTAATTGGCCTTGAATGGGTATGGAGAATTGCTGTAAAGCCAGCTGCACCCATGAGTTTTTTGTCATTGAGGGTAAATGTCTTAAGGACATCCTGAACACAGTCAAACATCAGGGAATAGATTGTCTTCTGGTTTTTCCATGCAAGATCCCGTAATTGTCTTGGTATAGTAAAGGTAATCAGGAAGTATCTGGCTGGAAGAAGCTTGTTTAATTGATTCTCTATCCACTGCTGGCTTTCATGGTTCTGGCAGTGAGGACAGCTCCGGTGCCCGCATGAATGTGGAATATACATTTCTTTACCGCATTCTTGGTTAGTGCATCGAACCAGCATTTGAGGGCCATGTTCCTGTCTGCACTTTTCCATGGCATCGAGAGCCCTTATATGGTCAGGCCGGATGTGTTTTTGGTATAGGTTCAGAAAGAGGTCTTTGAATTGTTTTATGATTGAGGAGAGCAGGATCATTTGACACCTCCCCACTGTATATCAAAGGAGTTGGCCAGGTTATTGACGGCCAGGTAGGCATTGTTTTTGGTCTTGGTAGTCAGGTGTGTATATCTGGAGGTAGTCAGGACATTGACATGTCCCAGGATCTGTTGAAGTTCAATGAGATCAACCCCGGCCTCCAGCATGTGTGTTGCGTAGCTGTGGCGCAGGGAATGGCATGAGATTTTTTTTTAATGCCAAGCTCCCTGACAACGGCTTTCATGGCAGTCTGGATGCCACTTCTATCCAATGGATGGTCAACGAGGTGGGCATTTTTGAGCCCTCTTTTTCGGTTCGGAAAGATAAAATGGGGATGTCTGTGCACTTTCCAGAATTCTCTCAGCACGCTCAAGGTATTCTCAGGCAGCGGCACCAGCCGGTCCTTGTTGCCCTTGGCGTTGCGAACATGGACCCGCATATTGATGGAGTCGATATCGCCAACGGTCAACCTGATGCCTTCGCCAAGACGCAGCCCCATGCTGTAAGTGGTAAAGAAAAAGACCTTGTAGCTCAGCCTGTTGGTTGCAGCAAATAGCTGGTCTAGTTGCCCGATAGACAGGATATCCGGGATCCTGGAGGTCTTTGGCGGTTTGATCAGGGGAATTGTCTCCCAGGTCTTGTTGAGTACCCTGGAGTAAAAAAACTTCAGGCCATAAAGGTCGAGCTTGACAGTGCTCCAGGAATGTTCTTTCAGGAGTTCGCTGAAATAATCAAGCAACTGATCGGATGTAAGGTTGTCAATCTGGCAATCGAAATAGTTTCCGATACGCCTGATTGACCTTGAATATGCCT
>JALTHX010000086.1:0-3825 GCA_027076005.1 Caldisericaceae bacterium | reverse complement strand
AGAACGAGTGAGGATCAGGCAAGAGAGAAAACAAATTTTGAGGTGGGCAATAGAGTAAAGATTCTTGCAGGCCCTTTCAGGGATATGGAAGGAACTGTTCAGGAAATTGATGAAATGAAAGGCATATCCAAAGTATTGCTTGAAATGTTCGGCAGAGAAATGCCTGTAGAGATTAGAAGCGAATATATACAAAAGATTTAAGAGGTGTGTTATGGCAAAAAGGAAAAAAGAAGTTATCGGGATTGTAAAACTACAAATTGAAGCGGGAAAGGCAACGCCTGCACCACCTGTTGGGCCTGCACTTGGACAGAAGGGTGTAAATATTATGGACTTCTGTAAAAGGTTTAATGCAAGAACGGCAAAACAGGCAGGGCTTATAATTCCCGTTGTGATTAAAGTTTACAAAGACAGGAGTTTTGATTTTATTACAAAGACTCCACCGGCGTCCTCTTTAATTAAAAGGACATTGAAGCTTAATTCCGGTTCACCGGAACCGAATAAAAAGAAAGTTGGGACTATAAAACGTTCTCAGCTTAAAGAGATTGCTAAGATGAAGTTAAAAGACCTTAATACTGAAGATCTTGATGCTGCATCGAGAATTATTGAAGGCACTGCCCGTAATATGGGAGTGAATACAATAGAGAATTAAATTTTATTTTGTGGGAGACTTAAAGTCAATTACCACAAGGAGGTAAAAGTGAGAAGAGGTAAAAGGTACAAGGAATTACTAAAAAAAGTAGATGTAGCTAAGCAGTATTCTCTTGATGAGGCAATTGAGTTATTGCCTCAGTTAAAAAGCGCAAAGTTTGATGAATCAGTTGAAGCAACATATGTGTTGAATGTAAATCCTAAGTTTGCTGACCAAAATATCAGAGGCGTTATTACTTTGCCGCATGGGACAGGAAAAGAAGTAAAAGTTCTTGTTTTTGCAAAAGGCGAAAATGCGCAGGTTGCTAAAGAGGCCGGAGCTGATTTTGTCGGTGGAGAAGAACTTATTGAAAAAATTGCGAAGGAAGGTTTTCTTAATTTTGATGTAGCAATTGCTACGCCTGATATGATGCGTTACGTAGGTAAGGTAGCGCGTATACTTGGCCCGAGAAAACTTATGCCAAACCCGAAAGCCGGTACGGTAACCACGGATACAGGTAAAACGGTAAAAGATTTTAAAGCGGGTAAAATTGAGTACAGAGTTGATAAAACCGGCGTAGTTCACACTATTGTTGGCAAGATTTCATTTGGAAAGGAAGACTTAAAAGAAAATGTTCTTGCGCTGAATGAAGTAATACTGAAGGCAAGGCCTGCTTCTGTTAAGGGGCAATATATGAAAAAAGTGTTTCTTTCTTTAACGATGTCTCCTTCAGTACGGTTAAGCGTTCAGGGCTTATTGAAAAAATAAATTTGAAAACTAAACCTAAGACAGTTGGTGGGTAAACCCTTAAAACATAGCCAGCCGAGGTTATCTTGAATATATTGAATAAGCTTATATATTCTGCCCCGGTTGTAGCGATTGCCGGGGTAGTTTAGTTTAAGGAGGATTAGCAAATGAGAAAGGAAAAGAAAGCAGAAGTAGTTAAAGAAATGTCGGGGAAGATTAAAGGGCAAAAGAACCTTTTGCTTGTAGATTTTTCTGGCATTAAAGCAACAGATGCTGCGAACTTTAGAAAGGAAATAAAAAGGGAAGAGGTTTATTACAGGGTTGTGAAAGGCAATCTTTTGAGAATTGCTTTTAAAAACGCAGGCTTTGAATTAGAGGATAAACTTTTCGAAGGCTCTGTGGCGATTGCGATTCATAAGAGCGACCCCGTAGTCCTTGCTAAAGAATTTGTAGATTTTAAAGATGAAGAGGAAAAGCCAATTTTTAAAGTGAAGATTGGGCTTGTGGATGGAATATGGACTTCTGCTGAAGATATAGAAAGAATTGCAGAACTGCCATCTAAAGAAGAACTTCTCAGTAAACTTGTTTACCTTCTGAATTCACCAATTCAGCGACTTGTTACTGTACTTGAGAAGCCGATTAAAGACTTTGCTGTTGTATTAGGACAGATTAAAGATAAAAAAGAGGACGCCGAAAAGGCTGCCTAAAATAAAACGTAAGGAGGATTTTAAAAATGACTAAAGAAGAATTAATGGAAGCAATTGAAAAAATGACAGTACTTGAACTTGCCGATTTGGTAAAGGCGCTTGAGGACAAATTTGGGGTAACTGCTGCGGTTCCTGTTGCGGCTGTTGCAGCTGCGGCTCCTGCCGAAGAGAAAACCGAGTTTGACGTTGTTCTCACCGGATTTGATGCTAAAAAGAAAATTAGCGTTATTAAGGTAGTTAGGGAAGTTGTGCAGCTTGGCCTTAAGGAATCAAAAGAATTTGTTGAAGCTTCTGAAAAAGAACCGAAACCAGTTAAAGAAGGGCTTCCGAAGAAAGACGCAGAAGAACTTAAGAAGAAACTTGAAGAAGCAGGCGGAAAAGTCGAACTTAAGTAATTTAACACAGACTGTAAAAACTGAGAAGCCGGGCAAGAGCCCGGCTTTTTATATTATAGGGAAGAGCGTTGTTGTTACATTCAGCCGAGGTAGACTTATTGTTAGCTTTAGCTAATTTATAGTGCAAAAAAAATTATAAAAGAAGCCTTCCAATTTGGTAAAATAATGCTGCAGCACTCCACCCTACAAAGATACTGTATGTAGCTGAAAAAGCTGTCCATTTCCAACTATTTGTTTCTCTGTAAATTACCCCTATTGAAGCAATGCAGGGAATGTATAGCAAGCTCATTATCATAAAGGAGTAAGCGGAAAGGGGAGTAAACAGGTGTGCCAAAGCACCTGTGAGTTTATCTGAGCCCCCAAAAAGCGTTCCCATAGTTCCTACGACTGTTTCTTTTGCTATAATTCCGAAGAAGAGAGCAACAGCTGCTTGCCAAAAGTCAAATCCAGCAGGTTTTAAAAGAGGAGCGAGAAATTTCCCTAAATGCCATATGTATGTACCTTTGCCTGCATACTCAGCGGATAAAGGAAAACTTGCAAGAAACCATATAACAATAACTCCTGCTACGATAATCGTTCCTGCTTTTTTAACGAATGCGCTACTTCTCTCCCACATATGTATTGATATACTCTTGAGAGTTGGCCATCTATAGGGAGGAAGTTCCATTACGAGTGGGGAAACGGGGCCTTTAAGTGAAGGAATTGTTGATTTGAACAATTTTGCGGAAAGCACCGCCACCAAAATGCCTATTGTGTAAAGTGAAAAAACTATTAAACCCTGATGCAATTTGAAGAATACGCTTGTAAACAGGATATATATTGGCAAACGTGCTGAGCAGGAGATAAATGGATTAATAAGAATTGTAAGTATTCTGTCTCTCTCTGAGCTAATCGTTCGTGTAGACATAATTGCAGGAACGTTACATCCGAAACCTATAATCATTGGAATAAACGATTTACCTGGGAGTCCAATTGCGTGCATTGCTTTATCCATTATAAACGCGGCTCTTGACATATAACCCGAATCTTCCAAGAATGCGAGCAAGAGGAATAAAATCATTATATTTGGCAAAAAGACGAACACCATTCCGACACCACCTATTATTCCGTTGCCAAGCAATGACCCTAACCACCCGGAGATATGCGCCGTGGTTATTGCTCCTAACCATCCAAAGAATGCGTCAAGCCAATCTGCAAAAATCCCTCCAACTGTGAATGTAAGCTGGAAAGTGGCCCACATAACAAGTGCAAATAATGGTATGCCAACCCATTTATTAGTGACAACTCTGTCTATTCTATCTGAAGCGGTGAGTTTTTCTGCTGCTGATAACTTTTTAGATATGCACTT
>JALTHX010000085.1:0-3829 GCA_027076005.1 Caldisericaceae bacterium | reverse complement strand
GAATATCTTTATAGAAAGGAACTCAAAGAAGCAGATTACGTGGTTAACTCTCATATAAATGCCGAAACACTTGATTTCTCCAATAATATGGAGTATATAAAAACAGGTGGGGAGGCAATGAGAAAACATATTGGCAATATAAAAGAATTGCTCAGGGGGTAAATAATGATTATTACAGCTGATATAGGAAATACAAATATTGTTATTGGGTTTATAGACAGAGGGGATATTAAAAAAGTCTTTAGAATTGCTACGGACAGGGGACGCACATCCGATGAGTACAAGCTCCTTATCAGTCTTTTTATGAAGGAGGAAAACATAAACAAAAACGAGATAGAAGATTTTGTTATTTCTTCCGTTGTTCCTCCGCTTATCCCGATTTTTAAAAGTGCTTCCCTGAAACTACTCGGAAGAGAGGCATTTGTTATAACCCCTCACGTAAAGCTTGGGTTTGCCCTATCTGTGGATGAGCCGGAGCTTGTTGGTACGGACAGGCTTTGCGATGTTTCCGGAGGCAGGGGGATTTTCCCTCGTGATAATGTATGTGTCGTAGATTTTGGGACGGCAACAGCATTTAATATTATTACAAAAGAAGGTCTTTTCGTAGGTGGCCCTATCAGTGTCGGCATTATTTCTGCAGCAAACGCTCTGTTTGTAAAAACGGCAAAGCTGCCTCGCATTATGCTTTCAAAGCCCCAAAGTGCCATAGGAAAAGATACTGTGACAGAAATGCAATCTGGAATAGTGCTCGGGCTTGCCGGGATGGTGGACAGGATTGTAGATGAAGTGGAAAAGGAGCTCGGGGGACCGTTAAGAGTAGTTGCAACAGGTGGTATTTCTCATGTAATGAAAGGTATAAGCAAAAGAATAGAAGTTTTTGATAAAGGACTCACGCTTAAAGGGATGTATGCAATTTATAAGCTCCAAAATAGGGGGAATTAAAGTAGAGCCGCGAATACTCCTTGCCCCTCTCGCAGGTTTTACTGATTCTGCTTATAGGAGGATCGTTAAAAGCTTCTCTGCGGGAATTGTTTATACTGAAATGGTGAGCAGTATGGGCATTTTTTATAAGGACGAGAAAACTCTCAGCCTTTTGCGGTTTTACGAGGAGGAGCGCCCGATAGGCATTCAGATTTTCGGAAGCAATCCCGATAAGCTTGCACACGCAGCTGCTTTTGCGGAGGAAAAAGGTTTTGACCTTGTGGATATAAATATGGGCTGCCCGACGGCTAAAATCATAAAAAGCGGTGCAGGTGCGGCTTTGTTAAAAGATTTAAAGCTTACCCAAAAAATTATCAGAGCTGTGAGAAAAGCGATAAAAATCCCTTTGACTATAAAGATACGGAAAGGTTTTTCAAAAGGGGAAGATGTTACATTGGAAATGGGAAAAATTGCGGAAAACGAAGGGGTAAATGCTATTTGCCTGCACGGGATAACGGTTGAAGAATACTTCAAAAAAGAATCGGAGGACTGGGAAAGCATAAGAAGATTAAAGGAAAGCGTTCATATTCCGGTTATAGGTAACGGAGGTATTCAAAGTGAAGAGGATGTTTTGCGTATGTTTCAAGAAACAGGCGCAGATTATGTGATGGCCGGAAGGGCAACTTTGGGTGCGCCGCACTTTATAAAGTCAGCAAATAACTACGTTAAAACGAATATCAAATTAACTCTTTCATTAAAAGATAAATTATATATAATATTGAGACACATAGAACTTGAAATTCGCGATAAAGGTGAAGAAAGAGGGATTAAAGAAATGCGTAAAATTGTTGCGCACTATATAAAAGGTATGAAAGGTGCTTCACATTATAGGGCGCAATTAAATACAATAAGTACAAAATATGAAATGGAAAACCTGCTGAAGGAGATATTTCATCAGCATAAGGAGGTGTAGTATGAGAGAAGAAGAGATGATAGGAAATGATGCTTTTGTTGTTTCTCAAAAGGGTTATGAAGAATTAAGAAAGAAACTTGAATACTTAAAAACAGAAAAGAGGAAAGAGGTTTCTGAAAAGATAAAGCAAGCTATTGCATTTGGTGACCTTTCCGAAAATGCAGAATATGATGAAGCAAAAAACGAGCAAGCATTTCTTGAAAGTGAAATTGTACGGTTGGAAGCAGAACTAAAACATGCTGAAATTATTGATGAGGCAGGGCTTGAATTGGATAAAGTAAATGTGGGCTGCAGAGTTACAGTGGAGGACCTTTCTCGAAAAAAGAAAATGAAGTTTTTTATTACTGGCAGGCTTGAATCTGACCCTCTTAGCGGGAAAATTTCCTGGAAATCTCCTGTGGGCAGTGCCTTAATAAAGCATAAAATAGGAGATATATTGGAAGTAAAAGTACCCAAAGGGACTGTAAAGTACAAAATTCTTAATATTAAAAAGGGATAAAAAATGGAAAAACATACGTTAAACGATATTGAAAAAAAAAGAAAAGAACTTGTGCTGAATTTGAAAGCAATGGGTATAAACCCATTCGGCCACAAGTTTCTCACAAAATATACAAATAAAACCCTGAAAGATAAATTTGAGGACCTTCAAGACGAAGAAGTGCAGGCGAAGGGCAGAGTTATGGCAATCCGCGGGCACGGAAAGGCAGCATTTGTTGTACTTAAAGATTTCAGCGGGAAAATTCAGCTTTATTTTCGGTATGACAACCTCGGGGAGGAAAAGTATAAATTCTTTAAAAAAGTAATAGATGCCGGCGATATAATCGGAGTGAAGGGACAGCTCTTCAAAACCCATACCGGCGAAATCACAGTGGAGGTAAAAGATTTTGAGCTTCTTTCCAAAGCGATAAGAGTGCTTCCGGAGAAGTGGCACGGGTTGAAAGACCAGGAAATACGTTTCAGAAAACGTTACCTTGACCTCATTTCCAATGAAGAATCTATGCAAATATTTATTACGAGAAGCAGAATAATTGATGAAATCAGGGCATTTTTGAAAAACAAAGGTTTCTTTGAAGTAGAAACCCCGATGCTTCAGCCTGTTCCAGGGGGTGCAACGGCAAAACCTTTTGTTACCCACTATAAGGCACTTGACCAGGATATGTATTTGAGGATTGCACCTGAACTGTACCTTAAGCGGCTCATAGTCGGCGGTTTCGAAAAAATATTTGAACTGAACAGGAATTTCAGAAACGAGGGTATATCGGTAAAGCATAACCCGGAATTTACGATGATAGAAGCATACTGGGCGTATGCCGATTACGAAGAGATGATGGTGCTGATTGAAGAACTTATACACGCTGCTGCGATAAATGCAACGGGAACCGATGTTGTTTATTTTAAAGGAAATGAAATCTTGTTAAAAACACCATTCAAGCGGATTCGATTTGAAGATGCGTTTGAACAATATGCAGGCGTTTCGATGAATGAGCTCAGGGATACGGAAAAAGTTAAGGAAACTCTTGCAAAACTTAACATCAAGATGAATAAACCGCTTACGTTCGGGAATGCCGTAAATGAGATTTTTGATAAAAAGGTGGAAGTAAACTTCATTCAGCCGACTTTTGTTTTTGATTACCCACTTGAAATTTCTCCTCTTGCAAGAAGAAGCGATACCGACCCTCATATTGTTCAGAGGTTTGAAATGTTTATCGGCGGGATGGAGCTTGCAAATGCATTCTCGGAATTGAATGACCCGATTGACCAGCTTGAACGTTTTGAAGAACAGGCAAAGGCAAAGAGTGCAGGAGAAGAAGAAACACATGTTATGGATATTGATTATGTTGAGGCAATGGAATATGGCCTTCCGCCTACAGGGGGCCTTGGTATAGGAATTGACAGGCTTGTTATGCTTCTCAGCGGAAAAGAATCTATAAGAGA
>JALTHX010000084.1:0-3832 GCA_027076005.1 Caldisericaceae bacterium | reverse complement strand
AATATCATTGTACCGTTGTTATGTTTTGCAAATAGATAATTAAACAATGCACTTCGTGCATTGCCTATATGTATATGCCCCGTAGGGCTTGGTGCATATCTTACGCGAACCATATTTACCTCCAATTTTTATTTACCTTGTAAACGATTATAATTTTAACAGAAGGAGGCAAAAATGAAAATATGCCCAAAATGTGGAAAAGAAAATCCTGATAATGCAATTATATGCAAATACTGCGGCACAAAACTCGAACCCGTAGAGGAAGATTTTGTATGGGAACTTTTGCTCGTCGCAAAAAATCAATTTGAATCGGATGTAGTAAAAGATTTATTGGAATCAAATGGAATTGACACAATGATAAAGAGAGCTGCAGCAGGCATCACTGGAGCAAATATGCTGGCAAACCCTCTAATGGGGAGCAGCGGCGCATGGGGTGTGTATGTAATGAAAATTGATTTGGAGAAAGCAAAACAAATATTAAAAGCAGAGGAGGAAACAAATGGAACTTCTTAAGATGACAATGCATGATGTAAAAAATTATCTGAAGAAGAACAGCACCATAATTATTCCCATTGGTGCTACAGAAGAGCACTCAGATGCTCTGCCTCTTGGAACTGACACGATTACAGCGGAAAAAATGGCAATAGAAACAGGTAAAACGGCAAACCGCGCGGTTGCTCCAACAATAAGTGTAGGAAATTGCCACTCCGTTACCTATGCATTTCCGGGGACGATATCTCTTTCCCCGAGAACCCTTACACTTGTAATTGAAGATTATCTAAAATCTTTTTACAAACACGGGTTTAGAAGATTCCTATTCGTGAATGGGCATGGTGGAAACATAGCACCGATCCGTTGTGCAATTGATGAAGTTGCACCAATTTTTACAGATTCTCGCTTTGCAGTTGGCTCCTGGTGGCTATTCAAAGAACTGAAAAATCTTTACGACAATGCAGGACATGCAGGAAGGGGAGAAGTATCAATGATGATGTATCTTACCCCAGGGCTTGTTCATAAGGAGTGGCTTACTGAGGAAAAAAGGAAACTTCCGCCATATTTTGTATCTGAAGATCTGGTTAAAAGCGAAATAACAAGCACGGGAATAATCAGCGATAGACAGAACGGGACACCTAAACTGGGCAAAAAATTATTTGAAAAATCAGTTGAAGCGTATATTAATCTAATAAAGCAATTGGAAAAATGATTTCCAAAAAACATCTATATCTGCTAAACTATTCATAAAATGGGGAGGTGTAATATGAGAACAGTAGGAGTGCTTTTACCACATCCGCTTTACCTTGATGAACTTTTTGAAAAAGCAAAGGAAGAAATAAATTTTAAAGAAGAAATTAAAATTTTATATGCAGGGCAAAATGGGACAATTGCCGATGTTGTTAAAGAAGCAGATGCCATAATTTCAGGCCCTATTCCACAAGAGCACTTAAACGTTGCAAAAAATCTAAAACTTATACAGGTTCCTTTCGCAGGGGTCGACGGTTTTAATCTAAAAAATATAATGGAAGAAAAGGGCATAATACTTGCAAATGTTCATGGAAATGCACTTTCTGTTGCAGAACATGCGTTTGGTTTGCTTCTGTCGCTCGCAAAAGGCATTGTAACAAATGACCGAGACCTGAGGGAAGGGTACTGGCACGGCTGGATGAGTAGAGAGCCAAATATGGAACTTGAAGGAAAAACTGTTTTTATTATAGGGTTGGGGAGTATTGGCAAAGCAATTGCAAAATTTGCCAAAGCATTTGGAATGAACGTAGTCGGTGTAAAGAAAACCGTTCAGCCTGTAGAAAATGTAGACAAAGTCCTATCGGATAAAGAAATTGATAAAGCAATTAAAAATGCACTGTTTGTCGTATTGGCAGTTCCTTCTACAAACGAAACAAAAAATCTTGTGAACAAAGACTTTTTAAATAAAATGGAAGGGAAATTTTTAATAAATATAGCTCGTGGAGATGTAATAGATGAAGAAGCTCTTTTTATCGCACTTAAAAACAGAAAATTGAAAGGAGCAGCAATAGACACCTGGTGGATATATCCTGAAAAACCGTATATGCATAAATATCCTGCGCATTATCCTTTTTGGCTACTGGACAACATTATAATGTCCTCCCACACTGCAGGATATTCAGATGGAAGTATTCGGAAAAATTGGGAAGAAGCAGTGAAAAATGTAGTAAATTTCATTGCAGGAAATCCTATAAAAAATATAATAAGCTTAGAAAAAGGTTATTAAATTCTAACAAAGGAAATGATATATGAATATATTTAAAAAGAAAAACAAAATTGTAGTACCTGTTATTAAAGGAGAAGGACAAAACGTAAAAGTCCGCTGCAATGGATGCGGACGGCTTATCGGCTACGACAAGCTAAAGAAAAACTTTAAAGTATGCCCGCACTGCGGATATCACTTCAGGATGTCTGCTGCAGAAAATGTTGCATTACTTGCGGATAAAGGAACATTTGAAGAAATAGGGGAACCTATCCACTCCGTAGACGCTCTGAATTTCACGGATACTTTGCCATATAAGGAGCGCTTGAATAAACTCAAGAAAACCATCGGCCTGCCAAATGCAATCCTAACAGGAAAAGCAAAAATACAAAGTATGCCCACCGCTTTAGGAATATTTTCATTTGAATTCATAAGCGGAACGCTGGGTTCGGCAACAGGAGAAAAACTCGTGGAACTTACGGAGTTTGCAGAAAAAAATAAATTGCCGCTTGTTGTAGTCTTTTCATCCGGAGGCGAGAGAATTCAAGAAGGAGTTTACTCATTGCTACAAGTAGCAAAAGTAATTGGCTCAATAGAGGCATATCGAAAAAAAGGGGGCTTGTTTATTTCGATACTTACTAACCCGGTTATGGGAGGGGTTGCCTCAATTGCGATGGGTGCAGATATTGTAATAGCAGAAAAAAATTCTTATATAGGGCTTTCCGGGCCTCGTATTGCAGAACAAGTAGTAAGGCATTCTATACCAAAAGAAAACCAAAAAGCAGAGACTCTTATTAAAAAAGGATTCATCGATGTAATTGCCGAGCGAAGAAAACTAAAAGAAAACGTTAGCTTTATATTAAAATCTTATGATAGGTGGAAGATATGAAACTATTACCATTTGAAAAACCAATAGAAATTTTAACTAAAGAGCGCAGTAGATGGAAAGAATACGGAAGAGACACAAAGGATTTGGATAAACTCATAAAAAAGCAGATAAAAGACATTTATGATAACCTTAATGCATATCAGATAGTTCAGGTAGCAAGACATCCTGCAAGGCCTCATCCGTTAGATTATATAGAAACGTTATTCAGTAATTTTATAGAACTGCACGGAGACAGAGTAAGCGGCGATGACCCGGCACTAATCGGTGGAATAGGACTGTTTAAAGGTGCCCCTTTAATGGTGATAGGAAACAGGAAAGGGCATAATGTAAGAGAGTCTATCAAATACCATTCAGGTATGGTATCCCCCGCAGGATTCAGAAAAGCAGCACGCCTTGTAAAACTTGCATCAACGTCCTTAAGAATCCCCATAGTAACCTTTATAGATACTCAGGGGGCAATGGTTTCAGCGGAAAGTGAATTACAAAATCAGGTTGGAACAATATACGAATCAATAAGTGCTTTTATAAACGCAAACGTACCTACAATTTCCATAATAACCGGAGAAGGTGGGAGCCTTGGTGCGCTGGGAATCGGAGTGACGGATAGAATTCTAATGTTAAAATATTCTTACCTTACTGTAGTTTCCCCTGAAGCCGCTTCCTCCGTGTTGTTTAAAAACACGGGGAACAGCAAACTAATGGCAGAAGAACTAAATATT
>JALTHX010000083.1:0-3909 GCA_027076005.1 Caldisericaceae bacterium | reverse complement strand
CTAAATTTCATTAATTCAAAAGCGTTAACAATTTCCAAAATGGAGAGTTTTAAGATGGATATGGAAAAATAAAGTATTTGATAATTTGCTGAAAAACTGATTAGCAGCCATTTTCTATAATTATTTTATATTTGCCTGGTTGTTTTGCTTATATACATTTCGGAATTTCACTAAAATAAGATTTATTCATATGTTTTCAACTACTGCAGCTCGGACGGTCTTTTCCTTTGAAATAAAACAATATGAATTAAGAATACTATAAATAAAAAACTCCCCCTCGTTTTTAGCAAAACAAGAGGGAGTTAAAAATAATGCAAAAAATTAACAGTTAACGTTTACGATACTGACGTGCTTTTCTCGCTCTATGCAAGCCGTATTTTTTACGTTCTTTCTCTCTTGGATCTCTTGTTAGGAAACCTTCCTTTTTAAGAGTAGAACGCAACGTTTCTTCATACTGGAGAAGTGCTCTTGCAATGCCATGCCTTATCGCCTCGGCTTGACCTCTAAAACCACCACCACTTACATTTACAAAAACATCGAATTTCCCATCTGTTTCTGTGGATTTAAGCGGGCCAAACATTTCAGAGACAACACTTTTTACCGCAAAATATTGATCAGCAGATTTTCCGTTTATTCTGATATTACCAGAGCCGGGTATAAGCCTTACTCTTGCCGTAGATCTTTTTCTTCTTCCAGTTGCTGCATACATTTCTTTAGCCACTTACAACCTCCTTATCCTACTTTTTCGGCCTTGATGCTTTCCGGATATTTATCATCAGCATAAACCCGAAGACCCTTAAACATTTTTCTTCCAAGTTTATTCTTCGGAAGCATAAGTCTTACTGCATGTTGTATGGTATATTCGGGTTTAGAAGTTAGCATATCAGCAAGCACTGTCTTTTTCATATTACCTACATATCCTGTATGTTTGTAATAAATCTTCTGCTGCAATTTTTTCCCTGTAGTTTTAACCTTTGCCGCATTGATAATAATAACGTTATCACCCATATTCACATGAGGGCTAAAGGTGGGCTTATTCTTTCCTCTAAGTATCATAGCAACTTGCACGGCAACTCTACCAATAGATCTGCCCTGCGCATCAATTAGATACCACTTTTTATTCACATCTTTAGGGTTTACAAACTTCGTAATTCTCATCATACAAACTCCTCCTATAAAAATTCTCTTTCAAAAATTTCATCTTTAACGGTAGAATAATACCATATTTTACATTTTAGTCAATAAAAGTAGACTATTAAATTAAAATTTAATTTATTGCTCTGTTTGCTATAAACATAACGATTTTTACCGGCAAATGCTTGGCAAAAAACGCAAGAAATTTATTAAATTTTCCAGGCACTACAACCATATCTCCTTTGAACAAACCTTTTAACCCTTCCCTTGCAACAACTCGTGCGTCCATCATACCGCCCGGATTGAACATTTTTGTACCTCTTGTTCCAGCCGTAACTCCGAAATTCGTGGCAGTAGGGCCAGGGCAAAGTACAGTAACAGTTACACCACTATCCCTAAATTCATAGTGTACTGCCTCCGATAGACTTAACACGTACGATTTTGTCGCGGCATAAACTGAAAAATGCGGTAAAGACTGAAAGGCTGCCGTTGAAGATACATTAAGGATTTTGCCTTTTCCTTTCTTTACCATTCCATTTCCAAATAATCTAACAAGCGAAGTTACTGTAACTGTATTAAGAAAAATCATTTTCTCATAAGTTTTCGCATCATACTGCAAAAAATTTCCAAACTTTCCAAAACCGGCATTGTTAATCAAAACATCAATAAAAATTTTTTGTTTTTGGATAGTTTCAAGTAACAACTCAGCAGAGTTCATCACAGAAAGGTCCATAGCAATAACAATTGCCCTTACTCTGTATTTGTCTTGAATATCCTTTTTGATCTCCAACAATTTATCCTCACTGCGAGCTACCAATACAACATTGTACCCTTTCTCCGCAAGCAAATAAGTAAACTCTTTCCCCAAACCACTTGATGCTCCGGTCACCAAAGCAAAGCTCATACAATCCTCCTTATAGCATTTTTATAAAAAATATCGACCAAAAAAAGCGGCTCAGGCGGTAAAACCTGACGAGTATATGGAGTTTCAGAAGTAAAAGGATTTACAATAAGCTTTTCCTCTATCTCACCAGTAGAAGCCTTTATGAGGTAATAAACCATTCTCCTAACCATATGGTAAAGAAATCTGTCTCCATAAAAATAAAGAATTTTTGCGAACGGCCTTTCAATTAACCCTATATCGAAAATATTGCATATATTGCTTCTTAAAGGTTGGGACCGATCCCTATTCGCGAAAATAGAAAAATTGTGCTCCCCCTTTAAGCTGCTGGCAGCTAATTCAAAAAGCTGTTTGTTCATTTTCCCGTTATAGAAATATACGGAAGGCATAAGAAACATTGCCCTTTCTCTGTTAGTGGAAAGCAAATAAGCGTAAAGCTTTCCTTTAACATTCTTCCTCGGATGAAAAAGAAGGTCCGTTTCAAAAAAATCCTTTACAAAAATGCCCGAACGAAACAGGATTGAGTTGATTTTATTTTTTGCCCTTTCTGTGTTCACGTCTTTTTCCAGATAGAAATTTACATATTGGTTAATTGCGTTTACACCCCTATCAGTTCTTGCGGCACCATTTGTTTTTATCGGATATTGCAAAATAAGGCCCAACGATTTTTCAATCTCTCCCTGCACCGTTTTTTCAGTAGATTGTTTTTGAAAACCATAAAAATTTTTTCCTATGTACTGAACATTCAAAACATAATTTTTCATATATACTCCTTAACAAGAATTGAGGCTATTATAACAACAGCAGTAACGAAAACAGCGATGTAGTCCGGTATTTTTAGACGCATTTCTCTGTATTTTGTTCTCTTCGCCCCTATCACATAGCCACGGGCTTCCATTGCAATAGCAAGTTTGTCCGCACGACTTAACGCATTCAACAAAAGCGGAAGAAGCAACGGCAAAAAACTCTTTGCACGTTTTATCAAGTTACCTCTGTTGAATTCGGTCCCACGCGATACTTGTGCCTTCATTATGCGGTCAGCCTCTTCAAAAAGAACAGGCACAAAACGCAAAGATATGGAAATCATTAGAGAAACTTCTTCAGCAGGAAACCTAAAAATTTTAAGTGGAGATATTATAGTTTCAAATCCATCGGTAAGTTCTATATTGGACGTAGTAGATGTTAATACAAATGTAAAAAATGAAAGTAAAATAAGGCGAATTGAAATGTAAGTTGCAAGCTCAATTCCTTCCTTTGTAATTTTCAAAAAATGCCATTTATACAAAACAATGCCAGGAGTAAAAAGAGCCTGAAAAAAGGCCGTAAAAACAAGTAAAAACAAAATCGGCCTTAATGAACGTACTACATATGAAAGCCGTGATTTAGACAAAATGACAAGCAGAATAGCAAATATAGAAAGGATGAGGTATCCTGTAATTGTTTTTACAAAAAAAAGAAATATAACAAGGGTAAAAACAAGGATTATTTTAACACGAGGGTCAAGTTTATGCAGAATCGAATTAGAGTAATTGTACTGCCCTAACGCAAACTTGGATTGCAATCTTTTCTACCTCCTCTCAGATAAACTCAAAATCAGCTCGTCGGCAGTACGGCAAAATGGGAAGTTTTTATACTTTTCTCTTATACGCCACTGCAAACGGATAAGAAAAGGGACTTCAAGCCCTACGGATTTAATGTTCTCTTTAGAAAAAAAGAAATCTTTTACTGCCCCATCAAACATCTTTACGCCGTTTTTCATTGCAATTACTCTATCCGCTACATTCAGTGCTTCACTCATATCATGAGTTACCAGTATAAGAGTCCTCCCTTTTTTATTCTCATTTCTGAGATAATGCATTAGGGATGTTTTAGCA
>JALTHX010000082.1:0-3930 GCA_027076005.1 Caldisericaceae bacterium | reverse complement strand
TTTATTTAAACCGTCTTGTGGTGTACCACCAACAAATTGCACAATTGCAGGAGCTGCACCTATTGCAAATCCACCAAGTCCTGCCGTTTCCATAATAGAGCTATCACCAATATCAGGATTTGCATCTTCTTTAGTAAATCCTGGGAAATAGAGCGCATTAGGTGGAACAGGTGCAGGAGCAGTAAACCACTCATCACCGAGCCCGGAAACCTGAATGCCAAAATCTGTTCCATTTCTTGCCATTACAACTACCATAGTACTTCCTTCAACATTTCTGGCAGGGTCAAGACTTACTTTTCCGGCAGGCATAGAGAGGTTCAAGAAAGTATGATCGTTTCCGTCAATAAATTTGAGCACTGCCTCAGTTGTATTTGCATCACTCGTTTTTACCATTGCAGGAGCAATAGTTCTGAACAGTAAAGATGTAGCGCCTCTGTTCCTATTATGAAGCTCATCACCCATATGAAGAGCCTGTGCAATAATACTCTTTAAGTCAATTTTCTTCAAATACCTAATTGCTTTGTCCATAGCAGGATACATCGTATTCTCCATCCATTTAAGCCTTTCTATTACATCCGGGGAGAAAGCACCCATTCTTAAAACTTTGCCGAGCCCTTCATTCATTGTAGCGAAGGCTTTGTTTCCAAACGCTTCGTTTTCAAGAATGTAAACAGGCATAGAAGGAGATATAATACCCGCCATTGGCCCTACAGCCTGGTGGTGATGGCACGGAGAAAATTCAATTTCTCCAGACGCAGCAAGCTCTTCTGCTTGTTTTTCGTCTTTCGCAAGCCCCTCGTAAATTAGTGCGCCAATAGTAGCACCCTTTTGAGGCCCACACATTCTGTCCCAGGTAATTGGAGGCCCTGCATGAAGAATCATATTTTTCTTCATCCCAGGCATTACATCAATTGCCTTTCCTAACCCAACAAGCATAGGACGCGCTTTAAGCAACTTGTCCAACGCTTCTTTGTTCGCCTTTTCAATATCTACCATAATACACCTCCTATGATTTAAATTCTACTAACCTAATAACTTTTTAAGCGCATCCATTACCTGTTCATCACCACCGGCAGGTGGACGCCAATCTACTTGAATAACCTTTACTCCAACATCATCAAGACTTTCCTTAAAAGAAACAAGGCCTATATTTATCGCTTTTAATTCTTGTTTAAAGAGGTCGGAAATTTTCCTCATCTTGCACCTCCCAAATTTTTAACAATATAAGAAGCAAGTTTTGCGGCCGCAGCGTTAGAAGGCATTACAATCGAGCCAGCTTCTTCAAGTTGCTTCTTAACCTTTTTCCGGTCCTGAGGGTCTTTATCAGTTCCGGTAATAGAAGACACAAATGTAATATTTCTACCATCTTTCTCAGCAATCTCTTTTGCTTGTTTAATTACAGGAGCAAGTTCATCACCGGGCTGCATATTAGAACCATATCCAAGGACAACATCTAGAAGAATTACTGCAACAGACGGATCCTTTACTTCTTCTAAAATCTTCTTATTTCTCAATGTAAAATCAATCATCGGGTGAGGCCTACCTACTGTAAATTCATCTTCACCGAGGTCTACAAACGTATTTTCCTGGCTAATCCATGAGTCTTTAAGCTTAAACTCCGGATTCAAAGGGGCATTGCCATATACTTCGCCAATAATCCTCCTTGAAAGAAGCATAGCTTCATCACAAAGCGTCCCACCGGTGTAAAGGCCCCTTACATATTTTTGGCTTTCCTTTTTGTTTTTACTCTCTCTTTCAGCTAACTCAGTAACTTCTTTCTCCCTTTCCTCTAAAAGTTTTTTAAAGTCATCAAGAGATTTGCCCTTTGCAAGAGATGCTGCAATAAGACCTGCTTCTTCCAAAGTATTTGCCGGTATGGCACCTGCGCTTTTTACAACTTCCGGGTCACCGCCAAGGAAAATTCCCACAACCGGTTTCCTTATTTCTGACTTAATAAGTTTTGCAACTTTTTCGAGAACTTCCGGGTGAGGCGGTTTAGAAACAAGCACTATATAATTTGTTTCTGGATCTTCTTCGAGCGCCTTCATTCCTTCAATAAACATTATACCACCAACGTCTTTTTTCACATCTCTACCGCCGGTACCGATTGCTTGGGAGATGCCAGCACCTTCATTTGTAATTACGGAACTTACTTCCTGCAAGCCTGTACCTGAGGCTGCAACAATGCCAATTTTTCCTTTGTTCACAACGTTAGCGAAACAAAGGGGCGCACCGTTTATAATCGCAGTTCCACAGTCCGGTCCCATTACAAGCAAACCATTGTTACGAGCATATTTTTTAAGCTCTATTTCTTTTTGAATAGAAACATTGTCCGAAAATAACATTACATGCAGTCCGTTCTGGAGAGCTTTCATTGCCTCATCGCCTGCATACTTTCCGGCAACAGATATAATTACCATATTAGCATCAGGCATAAATTCCAACGCGCCTTCAAGGCTTTTTGGCATATATTCGCCCGCTTCCTGAGTTTTTGCTCTCTTTTCCTTGAGAAGCTTGTCGATTTTTTCAAATGCCTCTTCCGCTGTTTTTTCATCTTTTGCTTTTACCGCAATAAGTAAATCAGAATCAATAGTATCCTTAAACATATCAAGAAGTATACCTGAAGTTTCAAGAATAGATTTGTTCTGATCAGTACCCATAACTACCGCGGCATCTTCTACACCTTCAATTTTTGTTGCGTCTCTTGCAACAAGCATCAATGTAACAGAATCGTAGTATTCACCCTGTTTAATAATTCCTTTTACAACCATTCAACACCTCCTTCAAATAATTTTCTGCTCATAAGGATAAAACCTGTTCCTATGTCAGAACCTGAAGTTTCTCCAATATCAAGAAGCGATCTTGCAGAGAGTATAATTTTTTCTTTGTCGTTGCAAGCAATCGCTTCAATAATGTTTCCAATTCGTTCATACAATTTTCCCTGCACTGCATATTTTAGGAAAGTGTTCGAAATAATATTTTCAGTTTTTGCCAATGAAAAAATCTTGTTGCGTATTCTAAAAGTATTTTCTCCGGTAAAAAGTTCATAAGAAACAAGTGCTAAAACAAAACCGTCAATTAGGTCATCTCCCTGAGGTGTTAAACCAAAGCCCAAGCCTTTTAGCTTTTCAATATTTGACAGATGGCCCTTCATAACGCCATCTACGTTTTTCCTTATAGTCTCTTCTAAATTTTTTTCAAATGGCGTTATAAAGAAATTTTTTCTTCTGTTGTCAAGAAGAAAAGCGCTGCTTAGAGCAGGGGCATCTTTTATAAGTATTCTTTCAAAAAAGCTAAGGCCTGCAAGGAAGTTTACCTTGCTCAAATTCATTAACTTGAAGTTGAAATTATAGATTTTAATATTATTCCTCAGAATTTTTTCTTTATTAATAGTAAATTCATTTTCTGTCCAATTAAAACTTTTTACAAAAGAAAGGTCCTTTACGTTAAGTACTATATTGTTAGGACCAGGACCAACTTTCTCTGTAACTAAAGAAAAGAGTTCACCGCTTTGCAAAGTTAAATTCACAACGTTACTGAACTTAGAGTGTATAGAAACAATACCACTTGCAATAGGAACATCACTTCCAACTGAAATTACGCCTAATTTCGTTTTAACTTGCAATCTGTACCCCCATTAAAGAATTAAAACACCCTCGGGTACAGAGCTAACCGAGGGTGTTTTTGTATAATTAATTATACTTCTGGGCTTTCCGGAATCTTAAAACTTTCTGCTTGCTTTAAAAGATCTTCTGGTACTGGTGTTTTAAGAGTGGTACCAAGATAATCTTCAAGGTATTTCTTAATAGAGGCATTCCAGTAATCTTTTGTCACGTAGAATACTTTTGCCCCACCAAGTTCATGCTGGTATTCGGGCCATGGATAAGATGGCTGCGCCATTCCAATTCCCCATCTCTTAAATCCATTATA
>JALTHX010000081.1:998-11534 GCA_027076005.1 Caldisericaceae bacterium | reverse complement strand
AACGTAAAGCAGAAGAGCGGACTCAACAAGTCGATTCTAAGTGAGGGGTGGAGTATATTTTTCCACTTCCTTGAGTACAAACTGCAAAGGCAAGAAGGCAGGTTAATCAGAGTTAATCCTCGATACACGTCCCAAACCTGCCCTGTATGCGGACACGTATCCAGAGATAACCGTAAAAGCCAGGCAGCATTCGTATGCGAAAAGTGCGGATATACTGCAAATGCTGACTTAGTAGCATCAGTAAACATTCTAATGAGAGCAATCGGGAATAAAAACCCTTCACAAACCCTACCGCAGGGCCTGCGGGAAGTTACGCCTGTCGAGTATGCAATGCATACGCTGAAGCAGGAACCAGCGGGAAGCCGTGAGGCATTACCGCTCCCTGAGGCCGTATAGCCAACGGGAATCCTCTTCGTTTACAAAGAGGAGGAGGTCAATAATGAGATTTTGTTAAAGTGTATTTAATAGTGTACTTTTACAGATTAATTGTAGTTAATTTAAGCATAAATTTTACTTGATGCTTGAATTGCATTTGACTATTATGAAAGTTTTGCTATATTTTACGATGTATAAAAAATTTATAATGGAGGTATATAATGAGAATAAATTATAAGCCGCATAACAAGAAAAGAGCAAGACATTTTGGCTTTAGGGCAAGAATGAAAACTCCAGGCGGAAGAAGAGTTTTAAGTAGAAGAAGAGCTAAAGGGAGAGCAAAGCTCAGCGTATAGTTCAGTGAAGCTGTGGCAGAGATTAAATGAAAATGAATTCAAAACAGTTTTTGGAAGCGCAAGGAAGCATTTTGGGCGTTACATTGTTTTGTTTGTTTCAGAAGAAGTTTCACATAGAGTAGGCTTTGTTTCTTCAAAGAAAGTAGGCAACGCGGTTAAGAGAAATAGAGCGAGAAGACTTATGAGAGAAGCATTTTTAAGAGTTGAACCAGAGATTTCAGATAAAAAAAGCTATATTCTTGTTGCAAGAAAATCTATCAATTCTGTGAAGATGTGGGATGTTTATGAGGAGTTAAAAAATTTGTTGGAAAAAGGCGGTACAAAATGAAAAAGTTCCTTGTTGGGCTAATTAAGTTTTATAGAAAATATATATCACCGCTCAAACCTCCTACTTGCAGATTTACTCCTACCTGTTCTGAATACTCTATGATAGCGATTGAGAAATATGGTGTAAAAAAGGGAGGTTGGCTTGCAATCAAGCGTATTTTACGATGCAATCCTTTTTTTCCCGGAGGAAATGACCCGGTTCCATAAATATAAAGGAGGGATAATGAAAAAAAAGTTACTTGTTTTAATTATTGGATTATCTATTTTTGGGTTTATGCTTACAGGATGTTCTGCCGGCGTACAGTTCCCGAAAGCGACAGGCACGGGTGTTATTGTTCAAGTAGCTGCTAAAGGCAGAGCAATGCAAAATGTTCCTTTAGCTGTACGCATAACAAACAATACAAATGATTTTATTTCTGATGTAAAAGTGAAAATTACTTCTATTGATGGTAAGAGTGATTTCAAACCTTTTGAATTTATAGACAGCAAAGAGTACAAGCCATTGAAAGGTGCACCAGAAATTGATTTAAAATCGGTTGCTAAAACCGATATTGTGCAGTCTGGCAAAAGTGCCACGACTATGTTTACCTTGACTACTTATAAGTACATAGATCCAAGAGCATATACCGTAACAGTAGAAGTTACTTATAAGGATAGCAATGGAACGTATCATACGGTTACGCAGAAAGGCGTTGTGGATATTGAAAAACCCAACGCGTTGTATAAATTTATGCGTGATATTTTCGTCTGGTTCCATAAAATAATTCCGAATTACGGGCTGGACATTATTCTGGTTACCGTACTTATCAAACTTCTCACCCACCCGCTGACAAGATCTCAGTTTAAATCAACTTCAGGTATGCAGAAAATACAGCCTGAGATTAGTAAGTTGCGGCAGAAATACAAGGATAATCCGCAGAAACTGAACCAGGAAGTGATGAAAGTATACAAAGAACATAATGTAAATATGTTTGGGGGTTGCTTGCCATTGCTTGTGCAGTGGCCGTTGCTCTTTATTTTGTTTGGTGCGTTAACTAATTATGCACCGTTCAACCTTGAATCATTCTTGTGGCTTCCTAATCTCAATAGGCCCGATCCGCTATATATACTTCCGGCACTTGTTCTCATTTCAATGTTCCTTCAAACGAAAACTTCAATGCTTCCAGGGCAAGAGATGGACCAGAATACAAAAATGATGATGTATTTTATGCCTATTATTATGGCAGTGTGGTCTATAAAATGGGCTCCTTCAATTCTTCTTTATTGGGTAATGTTCTCAGCTTTGCAAGCAGTTGAACAGATTTACATTATTCACGTGCTAAACCTTGCAACCGAAATGCCGAAAGAGCAAAAGAAATTGGGAGACAAGGAGGATAAAAAGAAGAAATAATATGACATTAGAAGAGAAAGTTAAAGATTTTCTTAACACGATATTTCTTTCAGTAGGCGAAAGCGCTACGATTAGCGGAGGGAAAAGATATGGCGGTTATTATATAAACGTAGAACATCTTTCATCCCCCGGTATATTTATTGGATATACAGGGAATGTCCTACGCTCAATCCAATATATACTTAACGTTTATGCTCACAAGATCAACAAAAATTTCCCAGTGATAATTCTTGACATAAACGGGTATAAGTCGAAACAGTATGAGGTTTTGAAAACAATTGCCCTGAATGCTGCGTTGCGAGCAAAAAGATTAAAAGAACCTATTGAATTAAAACCTATGTCTGCTTCTGCCCGCCGTATTATTCATATGACACTTAAGAATTATCCGAATATTTGGACGCATAGTATTGGAAAAGAACCGAGAAGGAGGGTCGTTGTAGACCTTAAGAAGTGAACAATACAATAGCTGCAATTTCAACACCATACGGATTTGGAGGAATAGGGGTGGTAAGGCTTTCCGGGCCTACCGCCCTTTCAATTTCCCAACGTATCTTCTCTAAGAAAATCGTGAATCCGAGAAAAGCATATTTCGGGTTTGTTTTCGACCCAAAGTCAAAGGAAAAGATAGATTCGGGAATTGCCATTTACTTTAAATCGCCGCATTCTTATACCGGGGAAGACATTATAGAACTTCAGTTGCACGGTGGTGTTAAGAATCTTGAATATACTTTAAAACTTACACTTGAGGGAGGCGCAAGGCTTGCGGGAAGGGGAGAATTTACAAGAAGGGCTTTCCTTAACGGTAAGTTAGATTTAGTAGAAGCACAGGCAGTTATTGAGCTGATAGAAGCAAAAACCGAAAAGGCAATGAAAGTGGCGTCCAGCAGATTATTTGGAGCAGTAAGCGGGAAGATGGAAGAGATTAAAAGGGAAATGCTGTCGATAATTTCATTTGTTGAAGGGCCTATTGACTTTCCTTTTGATGTAGAACCGCCCTCTGATAAAGATTTAAGAAATAAAATTTTAAGTGTTCAAGAAAAAATAAAATCTTTGCTAATCACTTATAAAAGCGGAAAAAGAATTGAAAGCGGCGTTAAAATTGCGATTGTGGGAAAACCAAACGTGGGCAAGTCAACCCTTCTTAATGCATTGCTTAAGTTTGAACGTGCAATTGTAAGCGAAATTCCGGGAACGACGCGTGACACAGTGGAGGAAACAATAGATTTTTTTGGTGTGCCAGTGAGATTTATAGATACGGCAGGTATGCGTGAAACAGAGGATAGGATAGAAAAAATTGGAAGGGAGCGTACCAAAAAGGCGATAAATGAAAGTGATATTGTTTTGTTTATGTTTGATGCAAGCGAACGCATTGCCGATGAAGATAAACTGCTTGAGAAACTTACAGAAGGCAAGGAACGCATTATTGTTCTGAATAAAACGGACCTTCCGGTGAGGACAAGTAAGGAAGATTTACAAGGGATTTTTAAGAATGAAGGAATCGTTCAAATCTCCGCTCTTAAAAAAGAGGGATTAAACTTATTGGAACGAAAAATTTCGGAGTGTATTGCTCCTATGCAAGAAGAATCCGCACTTATTACAACGGAGCGTGAGAAACAGGGCCTGGAAGATGCACTAAAACATCTTGATAAAGCTATTGCAATGATTGGCAAAGGGACGGACGAACTAATAAGTGAAGAAATGAAGGAAGCTATTTTCTCCATAGGGTTAATTACGGGTGAAGATGCTCCCTCGGAAATTTTAAATACAATTTTCTCCAGTTTTTGTATAGGAAAATAAATATACTGTTTCTCCTGATTCTAACGAATGAGATCTTTTTATCTGTATAAATTCTTACGGAATTAATATTGATTTTTGTTTTGTATAGAGAAGTAAAAAGTCTATAATATTGTTATGAAAAATATTGCCGATTTTTTTGGAAAAACAATTCAACTCAAAATATTGGTATCCGTATTGGTCATTATTTTAATCTGGTTCATAAAAAGGACTCTTATAAAAATTGTTAATTACAGAATAAAAGATATTCATATACGCTACGGATGGCGGAAGGCGCTAAATTATATTGCCTTAGGGTCAGACGCGCTTTTTATAGGGCTCATCTGGATGAACGGGATGAAATCTTTTGCAACTTACTTCGGGCTGTTGTCTGCCGGTGTATCCATAGCACTAAAAGATCCGATTTTAAACTTTGCCGGCTGGATTTTTATTATGACAGAGCGCCCTTTCAAAATTGGCGATAGAGTGGAGATAAACGGGCACATTGGTGATGTAATTGATATCGGTATTTTTCAGTTTTTAACGATAGAAGTGGGAAATTGGGTTGATGCGGACCAGAGTACCGGGCGTATCATATACATACCAAACGGGCTTACTCTTACAACCTCATTTGTAAATTATACAACGGGTTTTCCTTATATATGGAACGAAATAGGTGTTCTTGTAACATTTGAAAGTGATTGGAAGAAGGCGAAGGAAATTTTGGGTGGTATTGTAAACAGGCATACGGAATCCCAAAGTGAAATTGCTAAAAAAAGCATAGAGCGAGCAAGTAAAAAATACGCGATTTTTTATAATAATACTACTCCTCGTGTTTACACATCAGTTGAAGATAGTGGTATTATGCTTACAATAAGGTATCTATGTGAGGTACGTAAGAGGAGAGGGACAGCAGAAAAAATATGGGAAGATGTTCTTACAGAGTTTGGCAAATGTGATGATATTGATCTTGCCTATCCAACCGAGCGTTTTTATAACAACGTGGTTGAAGGGAAACAGGGTACACGCCCTAAGAATTAATTTGATTTTGATAGAAGTTTCATTATAATAAGATAGCAAGGGAGGCAATTTGTATGGATTTGGAGATTAAAATAATAGAGGTAAAAAAACCGGAGGGACTTAACGTAATTATAGGTCAAACGCATTTTATCAAATCTGTGGAAGACCTATATGAAGTACTTATTACTTCTTCCCCGTCAATAAAATTTGGCATTGGGTTTGTTGAAGCATCTGGGGATGCGTTAATCAGGTGGGCTGGAAATGATGAAGGACTTGTTAAACTTGCCCGGGAAAATGCTTATGAAATTGGCGCAGGGCACTCTTTTATCGTTTTTTTGAAAGATGCGTATCCCATAAACGTCCTGAATGCAATTAAAAATGTTCAGGAGGTATGCAGCATATATACTGCAAGCGCAAATCCCATACAGATTATTATTGCAGAAACAAAGCAGGGCCGCGGGGTGCTCGGTGTAATTGACGGAGTAAAACCCAAAGGTATAGAAACCGAGGAAGATATAAAAAAAAGAAAAGAGCTTCTTAGAAAATTCGGATACAAAATGTAAAGATTCATTTTCTATTTTTTTCGATTTATGGTATACTAACTTTTTGAATAATATTAATGAATAATTTCACATTTGGAGGTGTTTATGAGCAAGGCGCGGAACAATAGAAAAAAGGAAACAAAGAAGGTTAAAAAAGTTTCTAAAAAGAAAAATATCTTAATTAAGAACAAGATTATTCTTTTTTCAATTTTTGCTGTTATCGTGATAGCGGCTGTTTTTATTTCTGTCTTTGCAATGAGTAATGCAAAAATTTCAAAGTATACGAAGGTAATTACAAAAGATCAGGCACGAGAGCAGATCCTCGGTTTTAAGTCGCAAATTTCAAATCCTCGTGCGCTTTCGAACCCACTTAGGGTTGCTGACAACTTCGCAGCTGATGACCTTGAGAAAAACGGAGAAAAAATTGGAGCCGAAGTCATTATTTTTATTGATAATCCCTCATCTACTAAGTCAAAAAAAATCTCTGACGAATCTTTTTTATTGCTTATTACGGATAATAATTTGAATATAAAAGGGCTTGTTCCTTTTAAACCTACCTACTTTGACATAGGAGGAAAGGTAAATTTTGGTAAATTTTTTGAAGCATTTAAGGGCAAAGGCGCTGTAGCTATAATAAACAGGTTTGATGGCATTTATACTGATGACAGCAATACTGCTCTTATTATTAAGAATAAGGTACGTGAAGCTATGAGCCTTTTATATATTGAAAAATACGGTGCCAATCAATACGACAAAATTGCAAAAGGCGGCTTTATATTTGCAGAACGTGGGACAAAAGTCCCGGATATAGAGTTCACCGATGCAAATGGTAAAAAGCATAAGCTCAGTGAATTTAAGAATGAGAAAATTATCTTAATTGGTGGAAATCCTAACTGCGGTGGCTGTGTGTCTAGCATAGAAAAGCTTTCATACCAATTTAAGAAGTATGGGACAGACGGTGTTCAGTTTATTGTTTTTTCCTTTAGTGCTAATAAAGATGATGCAGATAGACTTACGGGCTTACTACCCAAGAACACAATTGTAGTAGTAGACCCTGACAGAACTACTGCAAAAACGTTGAAGATGGGCATTTCTCCGTACATAGGCTTGGTTGATAAAAACCTTTCGTTGTTTTACAGAGGGCCAGGAGAGCCAACGAAGGACACGCTTGATAATATAAAACAATTTTTAGGAGGGAAATAAAATGAGGAAAATTTTACTGATTACTTTATCGTTGCTTTTAATAACTATATTTTTCCCCAACAGAGTTATGGCAATTAGCGACTTAACAGTAAGTGTTAACCCTACCTTGAGAAATTCTCTTGCCGAATACGATATTAGCTTCGTAACAGGTGCAGATCTCTTGGGCGGAAAAGACGATATTATTATTCAGTTTCCGGAGGGAACCAAACTTCCCTGTTCTTGCCCCCACAACTGGCATCTTGACTACTTCAGCATAAATGGCAATAAGCCTTCCCGCGCAGGGAAAGTTACGGATATACCAAATTCTATGTATCTTTGTATGCCAGGGGGCATAACGATTAAAAAGGGTGAAACAGTAAACGTTGTAATTAAACCTTATTCTAATATTTGGAACCCCTCGAAACCGGGAAAGTATCAACTTACGTTATGGACTACAAGAGAAGGGAAAATTAAATCGAATTTTTATGAAATCACGTCCACGCATTTAACAAATGTAACTGTTAATCCATCCCCTGATACGGCAGGGCTTGTCGCCTCTTATAAAATTAACTTTACTACCGGAGAGAAAGGGGAGCTTTTTAACGGTCAGAAAACTTATATTGAATTTCCTGAAGGGACTGGATTTCCCACAAAGGTGGATAAGAGCAGAATTCTGGTAAACGGAGAAATTCCTGAAAATGTGGAAATTAATAGTAATATTCTTGTAATTACCCTGTCGCATTCTATTAATAAAAACAGAGATTGTGTAATTGAAATAAATGGTAGCTTCGGCATTTCAAATCCTGAGAACGGAGGTACAAAATCTCTCTATATTTGGACAGACAATGAACCTGAAAAAGTAAAAGTAGATTTTAAAATAGTTGCCCAGAACACCGTTTCAACATTAATTACTTCAAATCCTGCAGCACCTGACGGAATGAACGATTATTTTAAGACATTACCTGCTGTTACCTTAAAAGCGGAAACGAATATTGGTGAAGAGACAAAAACTTTTTATAAAATTGACGATGAAGATTATAAAACGTATACTACTCCGTTTTCTATGCCTGAAGGAATTCATACACTTTATTATTACAGCACTGCGGGAAGCCTTAAAGAAGAGCCTCATAGCATAGTTTTTAAAGTGGATACAATCCCCCCTGATATATCAATTGATTTCCCCACAGGGAGCCCTTTTTACACTGGGGATAAGACTGTAAATATCGCAGGAAAGGTAAGCGAAAAAGGGCAGCTTATTATAAATGGGAAAGCCATATTACTTAAAGACAGCCTTTCTTTCTCAACTGTTTTAATGCTTAGTTCCGGTAAAAATCTTGTTAAGGTAAGCTTTACAGATATTGCTGGGAATAGCGTATCGAAAGAAATAGAGATAATTTTTGATACCACCGTCCCTCAGCTGAACATTACATCTCCCACTGATTGGGATGAAATTACGACAAAAGAAATTGAAGTACAAGGAAGTGTTTCTCCTGCAAATTCCGAAGTTTATATTGATAATAAAAAAATAGATATTTCTTCAGACGGAAGCTTTGTTTACTCATTTATTCCCGGTAATAGCGGGAACCTTATACCTGTAAAGGTAAAAGCAATTTATCCTTACTCTCAGAAAAGCGTAACGAGTGTAATAACAGTAGTATACAAGCCGAGTCTCCCTGAAGTATTGCTTACGATAAACAGCAAATCCGCTTTGGTAAATGGAAAAGAAAAGCAAATGGACGTTGCGCCGTTTATAGACGTGCATTCTAACAGAACGCTTGTTCCTGTGAGATTTGTTGTGGAATTTTTGGGCGGAGAGGTTCAATGGGATGCGGCAACGCGTACAGTTACTATAACTGCTAATAGCAAAACCGTGGAAATTACTATCGACTCCACGACTGCTTATGTGAACGGCAAGGCTTTTGAGCTTAGCCAGCCTGCTATCATTAAGAATAGTAGGACATTTATACCTCTTCGATTTGTTGCGGAAGCGCTTGGGTTTAATGTGAAGTGGAACGGAAAAGACAAAACAGTTACAATAAAGCCCTAAATATATTTTTACTTCTTTTGTTAACTCTTTTTCTCCTGCCCCGCCCTGCTGTGGGGCAGGAGAAAATTCCTATTATTTATTTCTCGACTCCAGGATGTGAAGAGTGCGAAATCACGCGAAATTATCTGGACTCTTTAAAAGAGATTTACCCCTATATTGAGGTAAAGGAATATTCTCTTTCAAACCCTAAAAATAGGGAGCTACTTGCACATTTTGATAAGGTGTATAATGTGCCTGAAAACAAGACAAATACGGCACCGGCTGTATTTATAGGCAAGAAATATTTTGTTAGGGGTGAAGTTACAAAAAACTTGGAACGGGCAGTGAAGGATTATGATTATAGGGAAACGGCTTTTCTTAAAGACACATTAAAGAACTCGCAAACAGGTATGGGCAAAAATCATCTCGTTGAAATGTTTAAGCGTTTTGGTGTACTTACGGTTCTTGGTGCGGGGCTAATTGATGGTTACAATCCTTGTGCCTTTACCGTGCTTATATTTTTTATTTCTTTTTTGCTACTTCGCGAGAAAAGCAAAAAGGACATTCTTGTCGTTGGTTCCTCATTTATCATTGGTTTTGGTGTCTCTTATTTTCTGTTGGGCATCGGGTTGTTCAGTATTGTATCCAAATGGCGATACTTTGATGACATTGCAAAATGGGTGTATTTTGCAACAGCTGTCGCAACGTTTGTTTTTGCTGTTCTTACCGTTGGAGATTACGTAAAGGCAAAAAGAGGCGAGGCAAGCAAAATGGTGCTCCAGCTATCTAAAACGGAGAAAAGTACTATTCACTCGCTTCTGCGAAACCCAAAAGTCCAAGGCACGGCCATTTTTTCTTTTTTGGTTTCTTTCCCTGTTTCTATCGTTTCTTTTTCTTGTACGGGCCAAACGTACCTTCCTACGATTGTATATATTTATAGCATTCCTGCACTAAAGGCAAAAGCGGCTCTATATCTTATACTATATAATGTAATGTTTGTTCTCCCACTTATCGTAATAGTTTACGTGGTTTACCGCGGTGCTACTTCTCAAAAAGTTACAGAGTGGTTCACTAACCATCTTGCTACAATAAAACTCTGGACAGGTATTGTTTTTTTTGCACTCTGCGGATACCTTTCCGTAAAAACATTATTGCTATTCGGTTTGATACATTAATTTTTTTGTGTGACAAACAATTCATAAAGACGTAAGTTCAGTCTACTCTATTGAGTTTTTCTATTTTTACTTCTCTTTTCCCCCCGTCCCAATATACTTTTGCACCTAAATTTTCCGAAACAAAACGAATCGGTACGAATGTTCTATCGTCTTTAATGAACGGTGCCGTATCCATTAAAAAGGATTTTCCATTTGTTGATATTTCTTTACTCCCGATTTTTAATATTATTATCTTGTCTATACTTTCTATTTTTACTTCTCTTTTCCCCCCGTCCCAATATACTTTTGCACCTAAATTTTCCGAAACAAAACGAATCGGTACGAATGTTCTATCGTCTTTAATGAACGGTGCCGTATCCATTAAAAAGGA
>JALTHX010000081.1:0-898 GCA_027076005.1 Caldisericaceae bacterium | reverse complement strand
TTTGTCTTCGTAAAAAGGCAAAGCCGTTTTAAAGCCTTCTTTTCTTCCAATATATAGATTACTCTCAACATACTGATAAAATTGGGAAACAATTACCGTATTTTTGTATACCGGTATGAAATTTTTATTACCGGTATTTATTGAAATTTTATCTGTATCACCCGAAGATGTATTTATCGTAACGTTTAATTCAGCATTTGGTTCCATATTTCCTTTTACTGTAAATCTTCCCATTTTAAAAATAGGGTATCTAAAAAGAACAGCACCGTTTGCGCGGGCAAATGCGTAGAAAAGTTCTTTTTCTGTATCGCTTGCCGCTATACCATAAGGATTTACTGCGATATAGACTGTTTTGTTTCCACTGTTTTTCATTTTATTTGCAACCTCTGCGGCATATTGAGGAGTTTCCTTGAGGCTATTTAAATATACCATAGGTATAACGAAGTCTAATTTTGAAAATGCATCCGGTGATTGCCCAAAGTTTGTAATTTCATATTCGTAAGTTTTTTTAATATCTTCTGTTTCCCCGATTTTATACTGAAGCCCTCTTGCTACAACAAAAGCCCCTGTCCGAATATGCGGGTTCAATGCGTTTACATAGCTTTTCAATATATAGGATTCATTCTGAACAATTTGTATTCTCAAGTCAGTCCATTTTTTGACGTTTTTATCCGTATTGTATTTATAAAACAATGACTTCCAATCCACAGGGTTTATAAATGTTTTGTATGCTATATCTTTGACGGAGTCAAAATCTATGCCTTTCTGCAGGGCAAGTGATTCAAATGCGTTTGAAAAATCATAGCTTCCATTTGGAAAACGTATGTAGTCAAATACAATACCGTCAATGTCAAATAGGGAAAGTTCTGACAAGAACCTTTTTAAATATTGAAAATAA
>JALTHX010000080.1:0-3962 GCA_027076005.1 Caldisericaceae bacterium | reverse complement strand
TTAACTCTTGAAGAGGTTGCAAAAAAAACTCTTATAAGAGAGTATTATCTTGAGCAGATTGAGAATAATGAATTTAAGCAGTATGACGGGTTTATTAATGCCTATATAAGGAAATATGCAGAGGTTCTGGATATGGATCCGGAGCCTCTTGTAGCCACATATAAAGCACTTTTTAGAGAAAAAGAAGAGAACAAAAAATCAGAGCATAGTCCCCATACAAAACGTTTCTATATAGTTTTTGTGGCATTACTTCTTGTATGCTTCTTTGCGGTAATTGCTTTAATGCACACAAATAAAAGGAGTAATCCGCAAAGCACAAATAATTCTTCTGAAACCACTGTCCTACCAACTGAAGAAACACAAAAGCCCTCTGAAAATACTGCTCAACCAAAGTCAAAACCAGAAGAAGGTAAAAAAACTACTTCGCCTGTTGAAAATAAAATGGAAGGTATTAATGTAACAGTTTCTGCAGACGAGCTTTGCTGGGTAGGCGTTACGATAGACGGGCAATATAGCCAATTCTTTATCCGCAAGGGAGAAAGCAAAACTTTTAAAGGTAAGCAATATGTGAAAATAAAGTTTGGCAATGCAACTCATGCTTTTGTGAGCGTGAATGAAAAGAGTCCTGTGGTAGTGAGTAAGAACAAGAAGGTTCTTGAGGTTACGTATAAACCGTAATGAGAGATTTTGAACCTATCGGCATTGTAAGCCTCGGATGCCCTAAAAACCTTGTGGACAGTGAAAGATTATTAGGAAAACTTTTGCAAGGTGGGTTTCATATAACGTTTGACATTGATGAAGCGCAATCCGTTATAATAAATACCTGTGCTTTTTTGGAAACTGCGAGGGAAGAGGCAGAAAATGTTATAAAGGAATTCATTAAAAAGAAAAAAGAAGGTAAAATTAAAAAAATTGTAGTTTCCGGATGTTATCCTTCTTTATCAAAGGAAAGATTACTAAAAAAATTTCCTGAAATAGACGCACTTACCGGAACAAATGATTTGGAAAAAATTACGGATGTATTTACGAGCAGAAAAAGAATATTTGTTAGCAACAAATTTGAACATATAAGCATTCCAAGATTTCAAGTTACTTTACCTCATTATGAGTACTTAAAAATTGCAGATGGTTGCAATCATAATTGCGCTTTTTGCCTTATACCTAAAATCAAAGGGAAAGTCCATAGTTTTAGAATGGATTTTTTAATTGATGAGGCGAAAAGACTTGTAGATAACGGAGTTAAAGAGTTAATACTTATAGCCCAGGATACAACTCAATACGGCGTAGATCTTTACGGCAGGAACAGACTATTGGATCTTCTTGAAAAACTTGAAAATGTTAAAGACTTAAAATGGATTCGCATTTTGTATACCTATCCTTCTGAAATAAACAAAACACTTATCGATTATATTGCAAGTAGCAACAAAGTTGTGCCGTATGTTGATGTGCCTATTCAGCATATAAATGATAAACTCTTACGACGAATGAGAAGAACTCACGGGCGTGAACAAACGGAGAAAGTTATAGATATGCTTAAGGACAAACATATTGCAATAAGAACTACTGTAATAACCGGTTTTCCGGGGGAAACGGAAAGAGAATTCGAGGAATTAAAGTTATTTATAAAAGATGTCCGCTTTGAACATTTGGGTGCCTTTGCTTTTTCCTGGGAAGAAGGCACTGAAAGTTATGAGATGGATATGCAAGTTCCTAAAAAAGTTAAAATTGAGCGGAAGAAAGAAATTGAAGAGATGCAATTGAAAATAAATGCGGAAAAACTTAATAATATGGTAGGCAGAGCCTTACCCGTGATTGTAGACTATTATGATGAACCGCTGAATGGGTTTATTGGCAGAACTCAATTTGATGCGCCTGAGATAGATGATTATGTCTTAATACGCGGAGATGTAGCGGAAGGTAAAATTTGCAATGCAAAGATGACTGGCTCCGATTCCGAGAGATTGCTTGCGGAGGCTATTAAATGAGACTTTTTATTGCTTTAAAAACTGACCTGAATAAAAAGTTTGTGTTTTCTGTCAAAAAGCCTCTTATGCGGAGATTTTCCGGAGTAAAGTGGGTAGAAACGGAAAATATTCATCTTACTTTAAAGTTTCTTGGAGAGGTTAAACGAGAGAACGTTAATCAAATTAGCGATGTTCTGCTGGAGGTGTCCCGTTCGTTTGTCCCGTTTTCATTTTCCTATGAAGGAATAAACGGATTTCCCAGCAAAAAGAACGCAAGAGTTATTTTTATTCCTGTAGTAAATGCAGAGAATATTGTAAATTTAATGATAAGGCTTGACGATAGGCTTAAAGGGATTGGCTTTAACAAAGAAAAAACTCACATTCCGCACCTTACGTTAGGTAGGGTAAGAGGCCGAGGTGTTAATTTGGATACTATTAAGGATTTGGGTTTTGATAAAATCAATGTGAGTGCAAGCGGCATCTTACTGATAAAAAGTACGCTTACCCCCCAAGGTCCGATTTACGATGAAATTTTTTCGTTTGATTTCGCATAGAAATTAACTATAATAAAGGTATAGTAAATTTTTCAAGAGAGGTAACGGATATGGCAGAAAAGGAACAATTAAATAAGGAAAATGCTTTAAAACTTGCAATGGCACAAGTTGAAAAACAATTTGGGAAAGGTTCTGTTATGCGTCTTGGTGATAAAAGAGCACGTCTTCAGATAGAATCTATTCCAACAGGAATCTTATCTCTGGATATAGCACTTGGTGTTGGAGGATTTCCACGAGGAAGAATTGTTGAGATTTATGGCCCCGAAGGGACAGGAAAGACAACTCTGGCGCTTGAGGCTGTGGCAAATGCCCAGAAAATGGGAGGGAAAGCCCTTTTTGTTGATGTAGAACATGCTTTTTCACCGGAATATGCAGCAAATCTGGGTGTGAATGTGGATGACCTTATTATATCTCAGCCTGATTATGCAGAGCAGGCACTTGAGATTATTGATACTTTTGTGAGGTCCGGAGCGATTGGTATTATAGTACTTGACTCTGTTGCAGCGCTTGTCCCTAAAACCGAGCTTGAAGGAGATATGGGTGATTCTTTTATGGGAGTTCAGGCGCGTTTAATGTCTCAAGCGTTGAGAAAACTTACAGGCTCTATCAGTAAGTCCAAAACCTGTGTAATTTTCATAAACCAGCTTAGAGAAAAGATTGGTGTAGTGTATGGTAATCCTGAGGTCACACCGGGTGGTAGGGCACTGAAATTTTATTCTTCCGTAAGACTTGACATCAGAAGAGTGGAATCTTTGAAAGAGAAAGGAGTGCTTGTAGGCAATAGGCTCAGAATAAAAGTAGTAAAGAATAAAGTTGCCCCGCCTTACAGAGAGGCAATTGTTGATCTTATTTTTGGTAGGGGTGTTTCCAAGCTTGCTGATCTTTTTGACGTTGCTGTCAAAGAAGGTATTGTAAAAAAGGCCGGTTCTTATTATTCATATGAAGACATAAAGTTTGGGCAAGGTAGGGATAATGCAATTAATCTTATTAAGGCCAATGAGGAGCTTTTGGAAAAAATAAGGAAAAAAGTTAATGAGAAGTTCTTTTCAGCGGAAGAGCAAACAGAAGGGAAAAAGAAATAGGAGCGACTCTTCATTTAGCTATGCGTTGAGATTACTCTCCAGAAGAGATTATTCAGAATTTGAGATTAGAAAAAAGTTAGAAAATAAATTTGATAAAGAAGATATAGAAAATACAATTAAGAAATTAGTTGAGCGAAGGTTTCTGTCGGATAAACGGTATGTTAAAAGAATTATAGAAAAGTATACTTTTGTTAAGAAATATGGGTACCTTAAAGTACAATATGAGCTTTTACATAGAGGCATTAGTTATGATGTTTTTAGCCCTATTCTGGATGAAGCATATCCTGAAGAGAGAGAAAGAGAAAATGCACTCTTTATTTCTAAAAAAAGGCCTATTGATAAATTAAGGGGGTATCTTATAA
>JALTHX010000079.1:0-4007 GCA_027076005.1 Caldisericaceae bacterium | reverse complement strand
TCTCGAATTTTATATGCAATTTGCAAAACTTTCTCATAAGCAAGTTGTTGAATCTAAAATATATGAATAGGAGGGAAAAATGCCGAAGGTAGTTGCTGATTTGGTAATACTAAATGCGGGGCAGCTTCTCACTATGGTCCCGATGAGAGATGAAGAAGAAGGTGTGGATAACCCTCTTGGCGTAATAATTGACGGTGCCGTTGCTGTAAAAAATGGCAAGATAATTGCCGTGGGAAAATCAAATGAAGTAATAGATAAGATAGATTTTAGAAAAGATACCGTGCAGATAGATGCCAACAAAAAAGTTGTTATGCCCGGGTTTGTAGACCCTCACACCCATGTTGCATTTAAAGGTACGCGGGAAAGAGAATTTATTCTCAGGCACCAGGGTGTACCTTATATGAAGATCCTGAAGGAAGAAAATACCGGCATCATCTCCACCGTCCGATGGACAAGGAAAGCAACTTTTGATGAGCTTATGAGAATTACAAAAAAACATATCTCTGAGATGATAGATTGGGGCACAACAACGTTAGAGATTAAGAGTGGTTATGGATTAAACCTTGAAGAAGAAATCAAAATACTCCGCGTCATAAAGTATCTCAGGGAGCACTCTGCCTTAAACGTCCGTTCCACTTTGCTTGCCGGGCATATTATACCTCCGGAATACCATATGAGGGATGAAAAATACGTTGACCTTGTAATAAACGACATTATACCGATTATTGCCAAGAACGGGCTTGCGGATTTTAATGATGTGTGGTGCGAAAAAGGTGCCTTTACAAGAGAACAAGCAAAAAAGATTCTTAAAGTAGGTGTGAAAAATGGGCTTATCCCTAAGATACATGCGGATGAAATGAGCGATGCAGACGGGGCAAAACTTGCAGCGGAGATGAAGGCAATTTCCGCAGACCATCTGACCTGTGCAAGCGAAGAAGGCTTGGAAAAAATGAAAGAGGCGGGTGTTGTTGCAGTACTCCTGCCCGTGACTACATTTTCTTTAGGAAAAGACAAATTTGCGGATGGCGGGAAAATGGTAGATATGGGGCTTACCGTTGCGCTTGGTACGGATTATAACCCTGGAACTTCTATGTGCCCCTCTATGCCGCTTGTTATTTCATTTGCAGTGGTCAGGTTAAAAATGGACATAGTAAGCGCGCTTTACGGTGCAACGTTAAATGCTGCAAAAGCGATTGGTATGGAGGATGAAGTGGGCAGTCTCGAGGTAGGAAAGCGTGCGAATGTTAATGTCCTTGACATCGGCAATTATGAAGAGATACCGTATAGAATTGCCGAGAATTATGTTGAAACAGTTATTTCGAATGGTCAAATCTTAAAATAGGAGGCTCGGATGTCTGAAAATTTAAAGAGAACTCCTCTTTATGAGGAGCACGTAAAGCTTGGAGCAAAGATGGTAGGTTTTGGCGGCTGGGAGATGCCTATTCAGTACACGAGTATTATTGAAGAGCATCTTAACGTGCGGAAAAACGTGGGGATATTTGATGTTTCCCATATGGGCGAAATAGAACTTCACGGGGAGGACGCCGTGAAATTTGCAGGATATCTTGTAACAAACTCCGTAAAAAAAATGAAAAACGGAAAGGTAAAGTATACCCCGATGTGCTATCCTGATGGAGGCGAGGTTGACGACCTTTTTGTTTATAAAATAAAGGATGACTTTGTCTTGCTTGTGGTCAATGCAGGCAACTATGAAAAGGACTTGAGCTGGGTGATTAAGAATAAGGGTGATTTTAATGTGGAAATTTTGGGAAAATCTTTTGATTATGGGGAAGTAGCCGTGCAAGGGCTCAAAGCGGAAGAATTTTTAAAAGATTATTTCGAAGGAGAAACTCCTCTAACAGAATTAGGGTATTTTAAATGCGAGTACGGAAAACTTTTTGGAAAAGATATTCTAATATCCCGTACAGGATACACGGGCGAAGATGGTTTTGAAATTTATTCCGGCAGCAAAGATATTGTATACCTATGGAGAACTATTTTAGATAAAGGAAAACCTTTCCATATAATGCCCATCGCTCTTGGCGCACGAGATACGCTGCGCTTTGAGGTTGCCTATTGGCTTTACGGAGATGATATTGACGAAACGACAAATCCGTTTGAGGCAGGGCAAGGTTTTGCAGTAAAGCTTAAAAAAGAAAATTTTATAGGTAAAGACGCACTCGTGAAAATTAAAGAAAACGGGCTGAAAAGAAAGCTTGTAGGGCTTTATGTCCCTAAGGGCGGAATTCCCAGGCACAATATGGAAGTGTTCGGCAAAGGAGGCAAGAAAATCGGGTATATCACTTCGGGAAATTTTTGCCCTTCACTGAATAAGATTTATGCTTTGGCTTATGTTGAACTGCCATTTGCGGAAGAGCGGGCAAAGGTGAATATAAGCATAAGAGGAAGAATGGCTGAAGCAGAAGTGGTAAAACTTCCGTTTCTTGAACCGCGTGCGGGAAAAAAGACAACTTGACAAAAATTTAAATGATATATTAAAAGAAGGAATAAAAACTAAGGAGGCGAATGGATGAAATTTTCAAAGCTTACGCAAAGAGCTGGTACTGAAACTGCTTTTGCTGTGCTTGCAAAAGCAAAAGCATTAGAGAGGCAGGGCAGAAGTATTATTCATTTTGAAATCGGAGAGCCTGATTTTGACACACCTGAAAACGTCAAACAGGCAGGCATTAAAGCAATTCAGGAGAACTATACGCATTACTCTGCTGCGCAGGGCGTGCTTGAGTTAAGAGAAGCCGTGGCAGAGCATATTTCTGAAACAAGGGGAATTGATGTTTCTCCTGAAGAAGTAGTTATTACGCCGGGCGGAAAAGATATAATTTTATTTACAGCAACCGCTGTCCTTGACGAGGGGGACGAGGCAATATACCCCAATCCCGGATACCCAATTTATGAATCTGCAATCAATATTGCAGGGGCAACGCCTGTTCCTATGCCTCTTCTCGAAGAAAACGGATTTGCGTTTGACAGAGAACAGTTTAAGAAACTTGTTACCCCGAAAACAAAACTCATTATTATAAACAGCCCCGGAAACCCTACTGGCGGCATACTTTCTATGGAAGATCTTGAATTTATTGCTGACATTGCTAAGAAAAATGATATTCTTGTTATGTCTGATGAAATTTATTCCCGAATTATTTACGGTGGAGAATTTCACAGCATTGCATCTATCCCTGGCATGAAAGAAAGGACTGTAATTCTGGATGGATTCTCTAAGACTTATGCAATGACCGGGTGGAGGCTCGGCTATGGAGTGACAAACAAAGAACTTGCCAAACAGTTTGTAAAACTTGCGACAAATTCTTTTTCCTGCGTTACAACATTTGTTCAGATGGCTGGGATAGAAGCCCTTAAAGGGCCCCAGGACTCTGTGGGAGTAATGAGGAAAAAATACGAAGAGAGAAGAAACCTTATAATAAACGGACTCAATGAGATTCCCGGCTTCAGCGTGAAAATGCCCAAGGGCGCTTTCTATGCATTTGCGAATATTACAGGAACAGGGAAAAGCTCAAAAGAGATTGCAGATTACTTACTTGATGATGCAGGAGTTGCTACTCTTCCGGGAACTTCTTTTGGAAAGTATGGTGAAGGGTATATTCGTTTCTCATATGCAACATCTTTAGACAATATTAGGGAAGGATTAAAAAGAGTTAAAAACTCAGTTTCAAAATTATAATACCTTTATGCCCCGGGGTTTTGCCCGGGGTTTTCACTTTGTTCAAAATTTCATAATTCTTCATATTTTATTCACATTTTCTTTATATAATTAGTCAGGTGAAAAGAAAAAATCACCCCTCACAAAAATATCATAGAACTAATGAGCGTACGTTTCCTCCTCCTTTTTCGTACGCTCTTCTTTATTTACCCAAAATCCTCTTTTTGGTAACTATGGAGAGTCCAATGGGTCAATGCCAAACAGTTTGAAAACTTCCTTTGCCTTTTTGGGCACCTCTGTAAGATAGGCAAGGCCTGACTGCAGCTCAACAATA
>JALTHX010000078.1:0-4035 GCA_027076005.1 Caldisericaceae bacterium | reverse complement strand
CCTTTATGCCAAGAATATTCGGTGGGTTATGGAGAGGGGCAAGGTCAACAAGTTCTTCAAATGTTTCCATTGCTTTATCATCGATAATTACTGATTTGTTAAACTTTTCTCCTCCGTGCACCACACGGTGCCCTACCGCTTTAATATCTTTTATATCCTTAACTACACCGTATTCTGGACTTGTCAAAGTAGACATAATGAGTTCTATCGCTTCTTTATGCGTTGGGCATTCTTTTTCAATTTTTACTTTATTTTTGCCCGGTACATCATGGCTAATAAAAGAACCTCCAACCGTAACTCTTTCTACTACCCCTTTTGCAAGGATTTCTTTTCTTTCCCACCTGTAAAGCTGATACTTCACAGAGGAACTTCCACAATTCAATGTTAAAATATCCATTACTTCATCCCCTTTCCTCGTTTTATTAGATATGTCATTATATACAACTTTTGGGCAAGGTCAACATCAACCACAGCAATACGCCTTCTCGTTTTGAATTTCAAAGTAACAGGAACAAAGTTTATAACGCCACGTATCTTACTTTTTGCAATTACATCCTCTAATTCTTCTGTAGATTCTTTCGGCACTGCAGCAATTGCAAGCTGTATATCCTTTTTCCTGGTAATTTCACTGAACTTCTTGATATCAAAAATTTCTATTCCGGATATTTTTTTGCCAATCTTTTCAAGGTTGTTATCAAACATTGCTATAATTCTATACCCAGATTCTTTGAATCCGGGGTAGCGCACAAGCGCACTGCCAAGCGCACCAGCCCCAATAATGCAAACATTCCATTTTTTTTGCGCTTTCAATATCGCTTCAAGCTTCTTTAAAAGTTTCTTCACATCGTAGCCAGTACCCGTTTTTCCAAATTTGCCAAAGTAAGATAAATCCTTACGTACCTGCTCAGGCGTAGTTTTCGTATGCTCGGCAAGCGCTTTGGAAGAAACAACCTTCACCTTCACCTCTCCCAGCCTCTTCAAGCATCTTAAATACCTTGCTATTCTTTCTATTGTTGCAAATGGTATATTCTTCATATACACCTCCATTTGTTCTATTTTAATACAAAAACAAAATGTTACAAAACTTTTTCACAAATAAAAAAGCTAAAATAAGATGCACCATTTAAAATCATCAATAAAAATATGTATTTATCTTTGAAAACTTATTTATTAAATCTTTTTTATCGGAATCGTGTAATAAATTTTCCGTATTAAAACTTTTTATTATAACACCTCGGTGTAATTATATATGCCTCACTCTTACACGAAAAGTATGGGTATATATCCATATTAGTACGATGAATACAGGATAGTTTGGCATTTCAACTTGCCATAATAAGGCAAAATTACTTAAAATTTTGTTAAGTGCTTCAATAAAAACTTTTAAAAAACATAAAAAATCTCGTAAAAAACTATTGACAAGAAACTAAAAAGTTATATAAACAAGATAAATAGACATTCTTTTAATGAAAGGAGGTGAGAGAGGATGAATAAACCAGAGCTCGTTAAAGCAATTGCTGAAAAAACAGGCCTTAAGAAGAAAGAGGCAGAAGCAGCGCTCAAGTCTTTTGTTGACGTTACTGAGGAAGCTCTCAAAAAGGGTGACAAAGTAACTCTTATTGGTTTTGGAACTTTTGCAACAAGAAAGAGGGCAAAAAGAATAGGTGTAAATCCTAAAACAGGGAAGAAAATCAAAATCCCCGCAAAGGTAGTACCTTTCTTCAAACCCGGAAAAAAACTCAGGGAAACAGTGGCAAAATAAACTAAAAAAGGAGGAGGTTACAAAATGCCTCCTCGTCTTATTTTACAGCATCTTTAAATTCTTCTGAAGTAGTTGTATCTAAATAAATTCCTTTCTCCCTTAATTTCGTTTGGACATATAATGCAGCTTCAATTCGCATCTTCTGTGTTTCACATCCGATATCATAAGGTTTAAATATGTCGTGGTTCATTGTATAGTTGTTTGCAAGGCATCCGCCGGAACAGTAGAAACGCGCCCAGCAGGTTGCACATTCCTTTTTATTAAAAAGAAAATTTGCCTTTCGGAATTGTTCCTGCAGCTTTTTATTTTTTATTCCATCCCAAACATTGCCCAATTTCATTTCTTCTACGCCATCAAACTGATGACAAGGATATAAACTTCCGTCAGGTGAAACCGCAAGATATTCCACGCCAACTCCGCAACCATGAATCCTCTTTTGTATACAGGGGCCTGCTTCCAGGTCTATATTAAAGTGGAAAAAATGCCACTTGTCTTTATCTTGAGATTCAACGTATTCTTCAGCAAGTTTCTCGTATTCTTTTCTTAAAGCCGGTAAATTTTCCTTTTCTATGTTTATGGATTTATCTTTTGTAACTACAGGCTCAAGCGAAATATATTTAAAACCGAAGTTATGCAGATCCAATACTGTTTTGGAAATATCCATTGTTTTGCTTGTATATGTTCCCCTCACGTAGTAACCGCCGCTCTTTTCCCTATGTTTTGCAACATACTGAATTTTCGGAAAAATCACATCGAAAGTTCCGCCTCCGTTCGGAAGAACTCTAAACATATCATTTGTTTTTTTATCCCCGTCCAGGCTTAGCACAATGCTAACATCATTGTCATACAAAAATTCTTCTATCTCCTTTGTTAGCAATGCACCGTTCGTCGTAATAGTAAAACGCCATTTTTTATTAGGGTATGTTTTACGGGCATAAGGGATAATTTTCTTAACTACATCAAAATCAAGCAGGGGCTCTCCTCCGAAAAAATCTACTTCAAGATGTGTGCGCCCTTCAGCACCCTTATAGAGAAAATCTATTGCCTGTTTTGCTACATTAAAATCCATAAGTGCAGTTTTTTCACCATAGTTTCCCTGCTTCGCAAAACAGTATTTGCAGGCAAAGTTGCAGCTATGTGCCACATTCAAACACATCGACTTTAATCTTAAATCCGACTCAAAATAGTTCGGAGGTTTTGAAAATAATAGCTGGTCTTTATACAGACGTTCAATCTCTTCTGCAATAGCAGCTGCGTTCCCGAACTTTTTACCTGTTTCTTGTTCTGCTTCTTCCAAGGAATCCGTTTTTATAAGTTTTTCAACAAAAAAGAACGCCGGCTCATCTACATCAAGCAAAGAGCCGGTATTTACATCAAGGATAAGAAACTTTTCGTTAAACTTAAACGGATGGACAGAGCTTCCCGAAAAAACTTTGCCCATCTACTACCAGATCCATCTTTTAATGGGCTTTTTAACTTCGCACACCTGATTGCCAACAGTTACACTCGTTTTACAAGCAGATTTACAGGGCGTTTGGCATTCCCTGCAGTCATGCTTTTTATCAATATTCCAAAAAGGCCTTTTTGCTACCACTTTTATATGTTTCATATCCGCCTCCGTATCAAGTTTTCATTATTATAATTTAAATCAAGCAGAATGCAAGCCGCAATTAAAAACAGAAATTTCCGTTTAACAAAACTTGTAAATACATTTCAATCCTTATAGCTTTGCCATAAACCAAATAAAATTTATACTGCACCTTCTTAATTTGCCTGTAAAGGTATATTCGTCCATCAGACAGTCGGCGATAACTTTTTATTTATTTTTAAAACAGTTTTATTTTTTGCAAAAAGTGTTAACATCTTACTAAGAGATAACTATGAGGCTAAAAATAACATATAAACCAAAAAATTACGGGCTTTTATTGCCTCTGCATTATAATTACTCGATTGCAGCACTTTTATATAAAACATTTTCTGAAAATGTTGCGGAAATACTTCATACTAAAGGATTTATTCTCGAAAAAAGGCACTTCAAGCTATTTACATTTTCAAGAATCCTTGACAAAGGAGAAAAAGTTGAGAGCGACAAGCTCAAAAAATTAAAATCTGCCTTTGGCATAAATAAAGATTTTGTTTTCCGAAACCGAAGAGCTAATGCCCCTGAGACAGCACTGTTCTTCAAAAATAAAGTTTCGTTTTATTTTTCATCTGTTAAACAATTCATAGTTGAGGACGTTGGCACACGTATCCTCACGCTGCCATCTTTTGAC
>JALTHX010000077.1:0-4055 GCA_027076005.1 Caldisericaceae bacterium | reverse complement strand
GAACTACTACAAGAACTTCCCATGTGAGAGGAATTGTAGAATTTGGGAAGAAACTTCCTGCAAAAGTAAAAGGGCTTTTTGAAAAGGATTCCTCACGTTTTATTATGATACCTGCCAACTCGAGAGCATTGGAGAAAAAATTGTTTGAGAAGTTGCCTTTAATTAGAAACGAATCCGAAATCTCGTCTTTCAATTATATTTTAGATGAGGGTAGGTCAGAGGTTGGCATCGTTACTTCGGGTGCGGCTTCAAATTATACCGTGGATATAGTTAATAAATATTCATTGCCTATAGATATACTTACGTTGGGTTTTACCTATCCTGTTCCAGAAGAATTAATGTTGGATTTTCTTAAAAAGCATAATAAAGTAATAGTTGTAGAAGAGTTAGAACCCTTTATCGAAAATGACCTAAGAGTGATAAAAGAAAAGAATGGTATTACTGTTGAAATAATCGGCAAAGATGGAAAAATCTTTACTCCTCTTTATGAATATACTCCAGATAGGGTTAAGGAGGTACTTTTCTCGGTTTTAGGCGTCAAAAAGGATCACTTTTCTTCTAATGAAGAATTTCCTGAGCTTCCTTCGCGCCCTCCTGTATTATGTCCGGGGTGTCCTCACCGTGCAACTTACTATTCAATTAACAAGGTATTAATAAAGCACAAAATAAGGGAAGTTACCATTTTTCCCTCAGATATTGGATGTTATGGGCTGGGTATACAGCCGCCGTTCAAAACTAATGATTGGATTCTCTCTATGGGCAGCGGCATAGGTGCGGCAAACGGATTTTCCAAAGTTACAGACCAGCCCATCGTTTCTTTTATTGGTGATTCTACGTTTTTCCATGCCGGGATACCGGCTCTTATAAATGCTTATCATAATAGGGACAGGCTAATTTTTGTTATTCTTGATAATAGCATTACCGCAATGACAGGGCATCAGCCAAACTCCGGAAACAATATAAATGGTATGGGTGAAAAGGCATTTCCTGTAAAAATAGAAGAGCTTGTTAAGGGCATTGGGATTCAATTTGTTAAGGTAATTGACCCCTATAATCTAAAAGAGACGCAGCAGGTATTTGAGGAAGCACTTAATTATGACGGACTTGCCGTTATTGTTGCAAGGAGAGAGTGTGCACTTATAAGGGATGCACGTGTGCGAAAAGCGGGAAAATGGACTACATATACAATAAATCAGGATAAGTGCACTAAGTGTAAAATTTGCATTACACAGTTTGCCTGTCCTGCCATATTTATTGATCAGAAAGGCAACGTAAAAATTGATGAAACTTTATGTGATGGTTGCGGCGTATGTGCAAAAATATGCCCCTTTAATGCAATTGAGGTGAAACTATGAAGAGTGAGTATAATATTGCTATAACTGGTGTAGGGGGGCAAGGTATATTGAGTCTTGCCAAGCTTATCGGTAATGCTGCGCTGAAGGAAGGGAAAAATGTTTTTATGAGTGAAATACATGGTTTGGCGCAGAGAGGTGGTGCTGTAACATCTGAGCTTAGGATAGGTGATGTGCATAGCCCTTTGATAGAGGGAGGAGAGGCTGATGTCATTGTTGCCCTTGAACCGGTTGAAGCTATCAGGATTCTAAATAAAGCAAGTAGCAAAACCTATTTTTTGGTTAATATAAAGCCTATTATTCCGTTTACTGTTTCTTTAGGTTTTTCTAAATATCCCGATATGGATTCTATTTTAAATATTCTTAATGGATTTGGTAAAAGTACGATTGCTTTTGATGCAGTTGAATTGGCAGAGCAGGCAGGTAGTGCTATTTCTTTGAATGTTGTAATGCTAGGTGCCCTATCTACAGTTTCTTGTATACCTGTTTCTGAAAATTCTATACTTTCTGCAATGGAGCTAACTTTTTCAAAAGAAACTTTTGAGGTGAATAAAAGGGCATTTGACTTGGGGAAAAGCAAAGCATTGAAGCTTACCAATAAATGAAAAGTATTAAAATGCGATATTAAGATTTTTTTAATCATACCTTTGTAATAAGTGGCATTATGGTAAGATTTAAGTGTAGTAAATGGCAGTTGAATACGGAAAGGAGGTTTTATGAATGTAAAAAAAATTTTGGAAGCAGGGGAAGAAGAAAAACTTTTTCTCCTGGGAAATGAAGCGGCCGTAAGGGGCGCTCTGGAAAGCGGAGTATCCGTTGTTTCAACGTATCCGGGGACTCCTTCGTCGGAGATTGGTAATGTATTTTCAAAAATTGCAAAGCATGCAGGCGTGTACTTTGAGTTCTCAACAAATGAGAAGGTGGCTGTTGAAGTTGCGGCCTCTGCAGCTGCATCAAACTTACGCTCTTTTGTATTTATGAAGCATGTCGGCTTGAATGTTGCAGCAGATTCTTTTATGAGCACTGCTTATTTGGGGGTTAATGCCGGTATGGTTCTGCTTACTGCAGATGACCCTTCGATGTATTCTTCACAGAACGAACAGGACAATAGAATTTACGCAAGACTCGCCGGAGTGCCCCTGCTTGAGCCCGCAAACCCTCAGGAAGTAAAGGATTTTATGAAGGAAGCTTACGGAATTTCTGAAGCATTGCACCTCCCTATTTTATTCAGGACTACAACACGTGTATCACATATGAGAGGTGTTGTAGAAGCAGGGAAAATTGTCCCACCTAAAGAAAAAGGCTTTTTTAATAAGGCACCGAGTAAGTATGTGCCTGTCCCTCAAAATTCGAGAAGAATGCATAAAGAACTTATAGAAAAGCTTGAAAAAGCGGAGGAAATGGCAAATGAAAGCATTCTCAACAAAGTATTTAACTTTGGAAACGAGCTTGCTATCATAACGAGTGGCGGTGCCTTTAATTATGTGATGGATGTTGTAAATGAAAAAAAGCTGCCTGTAAAAGTTTTAAAACTCGGATTTTCCTATCCGTTCCCTGAAAAACTTGTAAAAGATTTCATTAAGGACTCTGGCAAAGTATTTATAGTAGAAGAGGTAGAACCTGTAATGGAAAAGGAAGTACTTGCACTGATAGGCAGAGAAAAGCTTCCAAACAGGGTATTTGGCAAACTTGACGGTTCAATCTCCCGTATATACGAATATACACCGGATATTGTAAAGGAAAGTATTTTGAAAACTCTCGACAAAAAGTCTGAAAAAGCGTCCTTAAGTGAATCTGATCTCTCCCTTCCATCGCGTCCACCTGTGCTCTGTCCTGGCTGCCCACACCGCGCAACGTATTTTGCGGTGAAGAAGGCGATAAAAGAACTTGGAATCGACGAAAAAGACGTTGTTTTTCCTTCAGATATCGGTTGTTATACACTGGGTGTCCAGCCTCCGTATGAAACTGCCGATTTTTTGCTTTCAATGGGTGCAAGCATCGGGGCAGGTACGGGATTTGCACATTCAACGACACAAAAAGTCATTGCGTTTATCGGAGATTCAACGTTTTTCCATGCAGGACTTCCTCCGTTAGTAAATGCCGTTCATAACAAGGCAAATATGATTATTGTTGTGCTCGATAATAGAACAACTGCAATGACCGGGAGGCAGCCGAGCCCGAGTGAGCCAATAAACGGAATGGGTGAAGTTGCGCCTGAAATTTCTATTGCAGATGTAGTAAAGGGAATCGGAGTAGAATTTGTTAAAACCGTTGACCCGTACAACTTGAAAAGTACGGAAGAAGCATTTAAAGAAGCACTTCAAAGAAAAGGCCTTTCCGTTATTATTGCAAAGCATCCATGTGCTCTTATCACGGACGGTGAGAAACGAAAGAGAAATTTCTGGGTTACATTCAAAGTGAATCAGGAAAAGTGCACTCGCTGCAAAGTTTGTATTACTGACCTTGCATGCCCTTCCTTCTTTGTTGCAGAGGATGAGTCTGTGCATATTGACCCGCTTATTTGTGATGGATGCGGAGTGTGCACCCAGGTATGTCCAGAACATGCGATAGAGGTGAGAAAATGATTTACAAAATACATCTTGCTGGCGTTGGTGGCCAGGGAACAATAAAAACATCTACAATTATCGGAGAATCAGCAATTAAGAAAGGATTGAATACTGTTATGAGCGAAGTGCATGGGAT
>JALTHX010000076.1:0-4106 GCA_027076005.1 Caldisericaceae bacterium | reverse complement strand
CATCTTTCACGGGAAGTATAACGAAGTCCCCGTCCCTGGCAATCTTGAGCGCTCCATCTATCAAATCCTCGTCGGACAGCCTTTTGCGGAGCGCTTCCGCATCGCTCTTCTTCACCTTTATGCCAGTGGATTTCAATGATATCACCGAATATGTGAAATCAGCAAGAGGAGAAGGGTATTAAAGGTTGCCTTGGAAAATGTTGCGATGCGAAAGAGTTTTAATATCATGCGACATGCACGTGCAATGACAGGAAGAATGACGGGATTTCGCAATAAGTCAGAGACGGAGGAATATACGAGTTTTGGATATTCCATATTATATTGCATTCCGAACCACGCTATTTCCTTGAAGAAAAAATCTACAAAAAGTGTAAATGGAAAGAAACTAGTTAGCGACAAATGTATGTATGGGGAGAGATAGATGGATAGCGAGGAGGCATCCCATCTAGATGAATCCCCAGATAATGAGGTTGGATTAATTATGGAAAATAAGATCATCTTTGGACCAAATCTGTTAAAACGTTTCATTGACCTTATCCCAGAAGAAGAGAGATATTATGGTCATGAAATGGTACTCCATATAGTTTCTTGCTATTTTTCACCAGATACAATAAATATTCTGCCTGAGAAATTGATTGATAAAACGGTTGTATATTTCGACGTCAAAGGTTTACAATCTCCCATTCCCCCTGAGTCTACATATTCATACTTCGGGATTGAAGAACATGACCAATTGTTTCATCCAAAAATATATTATTTTGATGGAAAAAATCCTATTCTTTTACTTTGTTCATCCAATTTCACTCTTGCAAGCTTAAAGAACTTAGAAGCCGGATACATCTTCCGTGGAAAAGAAGCAAAAAGATTATGGGATGGCTTTTCTTCTGAGCTTAAGAAATTGAGTAAGATAAGCGGTCGTGATAAGTTGAACTCAATGGCTCAAGAAAAATTAAATGTCGAGTCCACTAATCTATGGATACATCAAGACCAAGCTGTAGCTATATTTCTTGAGAAAAAATATGGTATCCTAGAAATGGCTACAGGAACAGGCAAAACAAGGACTGCTATAAAAATATTAAACGCACTGGTCTCAGAAGAAAAAATTGATGGCGCAATCATTACCAGTTTTGGAACAGACCTTCTAGACCAATGGCATAAAGAGATTTTACTCGGTATGACGTCGTCTAATATTGCAGTATATAGACAATATGAGAAATATAAAGAGCTGTCTACTTTTATAGTCCATCCAGAGCAATCCGTTTTACTCATCTCAAAAGATTTCCTACCTGAACTTGTAGATAGAAAAGATATACAAATGATCTCTAAAAAACTGTTAATATGTGATGAAGTACATCATATGGGGGCAAATCAAACTCGTCTCGAGCTAGATGGAAAACTGACGTTTTTCCCCTATCGGTTGGGTCTAAGTGCTACACCAGAACGAGAATATGACGAGTCGGGCAACAAATTTGTTGAAAAACAAATTGGTCCAGTGATCTTTAGATTTGGCTTAAAAGATGCTATAGAGCGAGGCATATTATGTGAATTTGATTATGTGGCTTTAAAATATGAACTAAATGATGAAGATAAAAACCGAATGAAAGAGGCATATGCTAGATATCATAGTGCCGTGAAAACAAACCCCAACATTGGAAAAGAGAAACTCTTCATTGAGTTAGCAAGAGTAAAAAAACTCTCCCTCGCAAAAATTCCGATATTTGAAAAATATTTAAGCGAACATCCCGAGGTCCTTGAGCGGACCATAATTTTTGTTGAAACAATGGAATACGGCCATGCCATACAAGATGTCGTCATTAATTATCAGAAAAATTATCATACATATTATGGCGAAGATGATAGAGAGAATCTAACCCTTTTTGCAAATAACAAACTTCAATGTTTGATTACCTGCAAGAGAATATCTGAAGGAATAGACATCCACTCAGTTAATAATGTAATCCTCTTCTCAACTAGTCGTGCAAAACTGGAAACGATACAAAGAATAGGTAGATGCCTTAGAAAAGATCCTAAAAACCCCTCTAAAAGAGCAAAGGTTATAGATTTCGTCATAGCATCAGAACTCGAAGAGCCATATGAGGAGTCAAACGAAGATTATGAACCTTCAGACCTATATCGATACACATGGTTGTCGGAATTATCGCACGTAAGGAGGAAAGAAAATGGTTGAGTTACACCCCATCGTGAAAAAAGAACTCTCTAAGGTGATAGCACAATATAATCAAAAGCACATGGAAGTCCAATTGAGAAAGCTGTTTGAAAATGTATTAAGAGAGAATTATGATGTCACAGATATTACACTATTGATTGATAATGTTCGACTTCCCGAAACAGAAGGGGGTGATCAAGAATGAATCTGAATCTCCTAGAGTTTCGATATAAAAACATCCGAGAGATAAAAGACCTTACAGTATCACTAACAAAAGAGAATAATAACTATCCCTATAAAAACACTCTCATCCAAATGCCTAATGGAACGGGCAAAACCACGACTATGAAATTAATTAGATATGCACTTGATGGAAGTGCAGTTAATGCAGATAAAGAAGAAATTCTATCTTTCAAACCTCTCTTCCCCACATCTGAAACTTCTGGTGAGTTTGAAGTTAAACTTCTTCTTGATGGTGAAGTAATGTACTCCACAATGATATTCGATTTTGAATCCGGTGAGGTAAGATATTTCACAACAAGGACCAAATTAGGGGGGAAAACATCAGGACATAATCTCGGACCCGAAGCGAATTCCATTTTGACTCCTGATTTTGTACAATTATTTGTTTTTGATGGAGAAGTCGCAGAAGCTATAAAGGATATCAAAAAGAATGAAGCGGAGAGGGCTATTAAAACTCTTTTTTATTTGGATAAGATATCTTCTATTAACAACAGGATTGATGAAATTGTGAAAACAAGACAACAGACTGCGCAAAATACTGGAGTGAAAACAAGACAGGGGATTAAAGCTCTTCAGACTCAACTGGAGAATGCAAGAAAAATTCAAAGGGATTTACAACAACATCGTACAGAATTAAAAAAGAGCATATCCGAAAATCAAGGACATGTAAAACGACTTAATAGTAGATTGGAAGAACTTGGTAAAAAAGATGAAGCTCTTAGGAATAAGATAGAAATTACTAACAATACCCTCATAAAGTTAGAAGATGAGTTAAAGGCCAATGCCGACAAGATTCTTAGCATATCTAGAGATCCCATAAATCTACACGATGTTATTGCAGAGAGATTGAGGCACATTGGGAGTATAATGACCGAAATGCGGTTGCCCAGAACTACCTCAAAGGAATTTTTTGACTTACTTATAGAACAAGATGAGTGCATTTGTGGAAGGAAACTTGAAGAGGAACACAAAGAAATAATACGAAATAAAGTTAAAGATTTCTTAACAGAAGATGAGATTGGTGTAATAAATGCCCTAAAACAAACTTTAAGAAGCATCCCTGAAGAAACAAACAAAGTTCACGTTTTTATTGAAAAAGCTCTTTCTCTTCAGAGAGATATACAAGAGCAACGAACTGCATATGACCGCCTGATCGCAAAAAGAAATCAAGATATTGACCAGAAACTTTTAGATGAGTTGGAAAATAATTTAGATAGGTGCAAAGAAGCCAAAAAAGATGCAAGTAGCGTTCTACTTACAATAGGTGATTGGGAGTTTCCAACATCATATCAAGGACCACCTTCAAATATGGCAAATCTAGTAGCCACAACAACTGCACAAATGAGAGCCTATACAACTTTAGCAGCTCTTTATAACTTACAAGAAAACTATAAAGAGTCTTATTATTGGGCAAATGAAGCAGAAAAGAGGATGAATGCTGTACACTATGTATCAAATCATTGGCTTTATGGTAAATTTGTCAAACTTCATCTTGATAGTTACTACGGAAGAGCAAACAATTTAACATTTTTAGCAACAGCAAAACTAGCACTGGGCTTTGATACAAAAGAGGTCAATGCTGATTTTATGAAAGCTATTCGATTTTTTGAGATGATTCACTACAAAAAAGGGATTGCAACAGTATTGGCACTCAAAGCAAGAGTATATAATAAACTAGGACTTCACGATATCTGTT
>JALTHX010000075.1:0-4133 GCA_027076005.1 Caldisericaceae bacterium | reverse complement strand
CCATTTGCAAGCCCAAATTGTAGATCTATTTTATCCTTTTCTGTAATTGCAGGAACAGAAAGCCTTGTTTTTGGAAAGTTTACCCCTTTGTGGTCACTTATCTCCCCGCCTTCCAATACAATTGTATAGATATTCTCGTTGTCTACTTTAGTTATTTTTAATTTTATTAAGCCATCGTTTATATAAATAATTTCACCGGGGGAAACATCTTTAATTACAGTAGAATAAGTAAGTGAAGAAATGTGCGCATCTCCCTCCAAATGTTTTACGGTAAGTACAAATTCATCTCCATTTTTTAATACTTCCTTACTGTTTTTAAAAGTGCCTAATCTAATCTTAGGGCCCTGTAAATCCTGAAGTATTGCAATAGGGAGGTTAAGTTTGTCCGACACAATTCTTATATTCTTAATAGTTTGCCTATGCTCCGCTTCCACTCCATGTGAAAAGTTAATTCTAAATACATCAACCCCTTCCAAGGCAAGCTTTTCTATAACTTCACTGCTACTGCTTACAGGGCCAAGTGTAGCAACAATTTTTGTTTTACTTCTAATTAACTTTTCTTTTTTCATATATCTCCTTTAAGTTTTTTATGAGAGAGATTTCTTCTTGTGAAGGCCTTGAGGGTATATCTACTTGGATCTTTACAATCAAATCTCCGCGCCTTCTATTACCTACTGCACGAGCACCCCTTCCTTTTATACGGAACTCAGCTCCATTTTGAGTTCCCGAAGGGATTCTCAAAGATTCAAAACCACCTTCTACTAACGGTACTCGAACTGTTGTACCAAGAACTGCCTCAGGAAAAGTAAGGTGCGCTGTATAATAAAGCTTATCTCCTACCCGCTCAAATCGAGAATCCGGACGAACCGTAATTTTTAAGTACAGATCGCCATGTGGGCCACCATGCAACCCGGCATTTCCTTGCCCTCTTATTCTTACTCTCATTCCATTATCTACTCCTGCTGGAATTTTAACTTCAATGGTCTTTGTGGCAGTTACAACTCCATTGCCCCCGCAGGTATGGCATTTTTCTTTGGGAATTCTACCAGCCCCGTGGCAAGTAGGACAAGTTGTTTGAGTTACAAACTCACCAAAAATAGTCCTCTGAACCCTTCGAATAACACCGGTTCCATGGCAAGTAGGACAGCTAATATACCCGCTGCCTGGCTCCACGCCGCTTCCATGGCAAGTAGGGCAAACTTCCTTACGTGTAATTGTTATTTCCTTTTTTGTACCAAGTACAGCCTCGGCAAGCGTTATAGTAAGAGATACCTCTATATCTCTGCCTCTAGTTGCAGTTCCCGCTTCGCGTTGGGAATTCTGCCTTCTTGTTTCAGCAGACCCGAATCCCCCAAAACCGAAGTTTCTTAATAAATCATCGAGATCGAAAAAATCTCCGCCGCCGCCAAAGCCAAAATCTCTGAAATCAAAACCTCCGCCGCCCGGAGCCCCTTGAGCCCCTACTGCACCAAATCTGTCATACTGTGCCCTTTTCTCGGGATTACTCAGCACCTCATATGCTTCATTAATCTCAGACATTCTTTTAGCAGCATCGGAGTCATTTTTATGCAGATCCGGGTGGTATTTCATCACGAGTTCTCTGTATTTCTTTTTTATCTCATCAGGAGAGGCGTCCCGAGGGACACCTAAAATTTCATAGTAATCTTTTCCCATAATTATGGTTGCTTAGTAGTGCCTTCTCCTTCCACGGTTGACCCTTCATCATTATCATTGCTGCTTCCTCCCGTAGGTGGTGGTGTTTGAGTAGTACCCTCATTTGCTTTATACATTTCGGTACTTATTTTTTCCATTACTTCGTTTACTTTGTCCATTTCTGCTTTTATGTTCTCTGCATTATTCTCTTTTACAGCTTTTTCAAGGTCATTCAATTCATTTTCAAGAGCACTCTTGTCATCTTCCTTTATTTTATCACCATAATCTTTAAGGAATTTACGTCCACTGTAAACAAGAGTATCTGCCTTATTTTTCATTTCAATTTCTTCGGCACGTTTTTTATCAGATTCCGCAAATTTCTCCGCCTCTTTCTTCATCTCTTCTATTTTTTCTTTCGACAGCTTATTAGTATTAGATACCGTAATGTGTTGCTCTTTACCGGTTGCTTTATCTTTAGCAGTAACATGCAAAATACCATTTTCGTCCACTGCATATGTTACTTCTATCTGGGGAACTCCACGCGGCGCAGGCGGAATACCATCAAGTATAAATCTGCCAAGCGAAAGATTATCCTTAGCAAGCGGCCTTTCACCCTGCAAGACATGAATTTCAACCTGTGTTTGATTATTCGCGGCTGTTGTAAATGTCTGCGTTTTAGAAGTAGGTATAGGTGAATTTCTCTCAATCATCTTTGTAAACATTCCGCCCATAGTTTCAATCCCCAGGGATAAGGGCACCACATCAACAAGTACTACGTTCTTAACATTCCCTTCTATAATACCTGATTGGATTGCTGCCCCCATTGCAACACATTCCATAGGGTCAACCCCTCCTTCAGGCTTTTTCCCTATATAGTCAGCAACAAATTTCTGAACGATGGGCATACGAGTAGGTCCACCGACGAGTATAATTTTATCTACTTTTTGGGGTGTTAACCCTGCGTCCTTAATTGCCCTTTCCATAGGAGCTGCACATTTCTTAACAATTGGGTCTACAAGAGACTCAAGCTTTGCCCTGGTTATATTCATAACAAGGTGTTTGGGACCATTTGCATCTGCAGTAATAAACGGAAGGTTAACCTGTGTTTCGAGAGTCGAAGAGAGCTCGATCTTCGCCTTCTCTGCGGCTTCTCTAATCCTCTGCATTGCCATTTTATCTTGAGTAAGGTCAATACCATTTTCACGTTTGAACTCCCCAACTATGTAATCTACAAGTGCCTGGTCCATATCTCTTCCGCCAAGATGCGTGTCACCTGCAGTAGATTTTACCTGGAATACACCACCCCCAAAATCCATAATTGTAACATCAAGAGTTCCTCCGCCAAAGTCAAATACAAGAATTTTTAACTCCTTATCCGACCTATCGATGCCATACGCAAATGCCGCAGCAGTGGGTTCATTAACAAGCCTCACTACGTCAAGACCCGCAATCTCACCGGCATTCTTCGTTGCCTGCCTTTGGTCATCATTAAAATATGCAGGAACAGTGATAACTGCCTTTTCTACCTTTTCTCCCAAAAAGGCCTCTGCATCCTTTTTAATTTTCTGCAAAATAAATGCAGATATCTGTTCAGGTGTATATTCCTTATCATAAACTTTTATTTTTTGTTTTGTCCCCATCAATCGTTTCACGCCTGCAACAGTTCCAGCAGGGTTTATTGAGGACTGCCTTCTTGCCGGTTCTCCTACTAAAACCTGCCCGTCCTTAGCAAATGCCACAACAGACGGGACTGTTTTTCCTGCAACCGTGGCCCCTTCTGCTGACGGAATAATCGTAGGTTTGCCACCAATCATTGCTGCAGCAGCAGAATTACTTGTTCCAAGGTCAATACCTATTATTTTACTCATTTTTCATTACCTCCTTCATTTGAATTTTGTTTTTTATCCTCTTCAGGAACAGAAACAGCAACAATTGCTGTTCTGAGTAGTTCGTCCTTTAAATAATATCCTTTTCTTAACACTTTTAGGATAGTGTTAGGCTTCTCTTTATTCGTTTTTATAATTTCTCCAATTTCACAGAGATCAGGGTTAAACTGTTTGCCTTCAAGTTCTATTTCTTTCAATCCCTGCTGTTTAAGAAACTTATCAATCTGGCTATGGATAAGCTGTATCCCCTGCTTTGTAACAGAAGGATCGTCTTTTTCTACCGAAGAAAGCGCTCTCTCAAAATTATCAAAAATTTCAAGAAATTCTCTCATCAGCTTTTTCTTCTCATTATTTACCTTCTGCTCGGCCTGTTTCTCAATTGTATTCTGTTCTTTTCTAAACTGCTCCTTAAGTTTTATAATTTCAATCTTTAAATCTTCAATTTCGTTTTCTCTTTTTTCTATAATACTGTTCTTCTCGTTTAGAGCTTCAACCAATTTATTAAGTTCATCTTTTGCCTGCTCATTTTTCCCAGTATTTTCTTTTTCCTTTTCTTTTTTCATTCATACCTCCACAATTAGCACTCTCTACTTT
>JALTHX010000074.1:0-4180 GCA_027076005.1 Caldisericaceae bacterium | reverse complement strand
GCAAGAACTTTTGTAATTGCTGCAGTAAGCGTTGTTTTACCATGGTCTATATGGCCAATAGTACCAATGTTTACATGCGGCTTAGTTCTTTCAAATTTTTCTTTTGCCATAAGTTACCTCCTTATATAAAGCTACTTAATAATACAGCAATTCTCAAAAAGCCATGGAGCCCACGACCAGGATTGAACTGGTGACCTCGTCCTTACCAAGGACGCGCTCTACCTACTGAGCTACATGGGCAAACACAAAAATGGTTGCGGGGGTTGGATTCGAACCAACGACCTCCGGGTTATGAGCCCGACGAGCTACCTGACTGCTCTACCCCGCAATCTCAGGATTGGAGCGGGAAACGGGGATCGAACCCGCGACAATCAGCTTGGAAGGCTGACGCTCTACCACTGAGCTATTCCCGCAGTGGTGGGCAGGGCTGGATTCGAACCAACGTAGGCATCCGCCAACAGATTTACAGTCTGTCGCCTTTAACCGCTCGGCCACCTGCCCACTGCTCCTTATGGAGCCGACGAGCCGACTTGAACGGCTAACCTACTGATTACAAATCAGTTGCTCTACCGATTGAGCTACGTCGGCGTTCCGAGTTTTATTATATTGAGTAAGGGATATTTGTCAAGAGTATTTTATGCATTTCAAAAACAACTTAAAAGTTTATATTTCTATTCGGTATAAAAACCCTTCCAAAGGAAAAGGTTGATACTAAGGAACACTCACACAAAATTTCAGGAAAGAAAGAGCTCTCTAAGCCGTCTTTTAATCCTTTGCAGAGCATTATCAATCGATTTATATTTTTTTCCAAGCTTTTCTGCAATATCAGATATTTTATATCCTTGCATATACAACTCAAGCACGCTCTGTTCAAGCGGGGAAAGTTTTTCTTTAAAATCCGCTACATCCTCCTTAAAAAGGATAAGCTCTTCTTTGAAGTCCTCGGTACCCCTATAAAAACTCAGAGAAGATTTTATCAACCGCTTTCTTCTTCTAAGATAATCAAAAATAGCATTTTTAACAGATACATATGAAAAATCTTCAAAACGTTTCGCTTTGGACTTCTTGTAGCTCATTACAGCACGCTGCAACCCTATGAGGCCTTCTATATATAAATCCTCCCTATCGTCTCTATTCAAAAACATCGAATAATAACGGATTATGTCTTTTACAAAAGGTGAGTAATGATGGAGAATTTCATCCATCGCATCCCTATCCCCTCCCTGAGCTTTGCTGATAAGCGTCTCAATATTCTTCATTCTTTAGCTTATCTTCTACAATTCTAAAAAGCATTATTCCGGCAGCAACAGAAGCGTTCAAAGAATTTACATGACCGCGCATCGTAAGCGTAACTAAGTAATCACACTTATTTACGAGACCTTCCCTAATCCCTTCCCCTTCATTACCTATTATTACTGCAAATGGCACCTTTGTATAATCCAAATCAAAGTACTGTGTTTCCGCATTTAATACAGTCCCTACAATCCACACATTTCTTGATTTCAAGTAGTCTACTGCCTGCGATAAATTTGAAGTTTTAACGACTTTGGTGTGAAATACAGCCCCTGATGAAATAGACATTACGGTTTCAGTTACCTCTGCTGCATTCCGATCTGGAATGATAACACCAGAAACTCCTGCGCATTCAGCGCTTCTTATAATTGCGCCAAGGTTTTGCGGGTCCTGTATTCGATCCAGGATAAGAATTATAGAATTCTTTTTTATCTTCAAATCTTCCAATGTTGCATATTGAAAAGTTTCACCAACACCCACAACACCCTGGGGGTTTAGCTGGTGAAAACGCCTCCTAAACCAGCTTTCGTCCCTATAAAGAATTTGAACATCTTGCTTTTTGGAAAGTCTAAATATATTCTTCATAATTGCATCATGCGATTTCGCTCTATCGAAAACGACAACCCTTACAGGATGCCCCGCACGTAACGCCTCAAGCACTGGCCTTTTACCTACGATAAATACCTCTTTTTTATTATTTTCCTTCATCGGTCATCACCAAATTATACTTTGTCCCTTCCTTGGAATCTTTAAGAACCACCCCTATGTCTTTAAGCTTATCTCTTATGAGGTCAGATATATCAAAGCGCTTTTTCTTTCTAAATTCAAAACGAATATCTATAACCTTTTTTAAGATTTCCGTAGCATCACTATCCGTTGAAATTTCAGAAATGAATGGGTTAAGTTCATTGTTCTTTTTTAAACTTTCCATAACCTTCAACAAATCATCTTTGAAAGAAAGGTTTATCGTTTCTCTTTTTACGCCAAGCTTTTCAAATCCTAATACCGAGAAAATATCTTTAAGAAGCACGTCTATTCTTTTTGCCGACTCTGAAGAAAGAGAGACAGAATTTGCATTTGTAAATTTAAAAATTTCGAAAAGCAATGCAAGCACATTTGCCGTGTTAAAATCATTATCCATAGCGGTTTCAAATACGCCACGCCAATTCTCCACTTTTTTATTCTCGATGTCCGCCGTACCATTCCTATTAGAAGATACAACTTCTCTAAGCTTTATATAGCTTTCGTTAAAATATCCATAGCTCTTCCTTGCTTGTTCCAAACTCTCTATGTCAAAATTCAAAGGCTTATGATACGAAATAGTAATAAGATAAAGGCGAATTACCTCACCATCGTACCGCTTCAAAAGTTCGCTCATTGTAAAGAAGTTCTTCAGGGACTTGCTCATCTTTTCCCTATTTACAACAACCATTCCATTGTGCAGCCAATATCTTACAAATGGTTTTTCACCGGTATATGCTTCAGACTGTGCAATTTCATTTTCATGATGTGGAAAAATTAAGTCTTCTCCGCCGCCGTGAACATCAAATCCATTTCCTAAATATTTTAAGCTCATCGCAGAACATTCTATATGCCAACCAGGCCTGCCTTTGCCCCAGGGGCTGTCCCACGAAGGTTCTCCGGGTTTTGCCTTTTTCCATAAAGCAAAATCAAGAGGGTCGTTCTTTTCGGGGTTTATCTCAACTCGAGACCCTTTTCTAAGTTCCTCCACACTTCTATGAGAAAGCTTTCCGTATTCTTTAAACTTTCGCACTTCGTAATATACACCATCCGAGATTTCATAAGCAAATCCCTTGTCCTCGAGTGTTTTTACAATTTCAATTATTTTGTCGATTTCTTCAGTTGCACGGGGATATTTCCAGAGCCTTTTCACGTTCAGCGCATCAATATTCTTGAGGTAGATCGCGGCATATTTTTCGGCCAGATCTTTATAATATAGTCCTGATTCATTGGAACGTTTTATAATTTTATCATCAATATCGGTGAAGTTTGAAATATGAAAAACCTCATACCCTCTATATTCAAAGTATCTATGCATCACATCATATACCACTGCGGCACGGCCATGTCCTATATGCGGGTAATCATAAGGTGTTACTCCACATACATACATATAAACCTTACCTTCTTCCCTTGTTTTAAATTCATCCAAATTCCTTGTGAGCGTGTTATAGACCCTAAGCATTGTTTTCCAACTCCTTTAGTGTAGTATCTATCCTTTTTATTGTTTCTTCTTTTCCTATAAAATAAACAAACTCATGAATTTCAAGACCTGCTTTGCTTCCTGTAATGGCAAGCCGCAACGGATAATACAAATTTCTACCTTTTATCTTAAGCTCTTTGCCCGTTTGCCTTATTGTTCCAAGTGTCTCCTTCATATTCCATTCATCCAGGGAAGATAAATTCTCTTTAAAGGCTTTCAAAAGCGGGATGGGATGATATGTTTTCAATTCTCCGATTATTTCACTTTCAAGGTTAAGTTTCTTGAAGAAAGGGGCAGAGATAGACTCAATATCTCTAAGAGTAGTAATATGCTCTTTGGCAATCCCTATAAGCTCTTGCCACCAGTTAATAGTTTTTTCGGAAAAGTCTATACCAATCATCTTTGCTCTTTCAATAATTTCTTCAGCAGAAAAATTCTCTATATATCTGTGATTCATCCATTTAAGCTTATCAATGTCAAATACAGCAGGGGCTTTGTTAACATTTTCAAGGGTAAATAAGCTTATGAGTTCCTCTCTGGTGAAGAATTCTCTGTTATCTTTGGGGGACCAGCCAAGCAATACAAGGTAATTTAGCAATGCTTCGGGAAGAAATCCTTTTTCTCTGTATTCTCCTACTGATGTTGCCCCGTGCCTTTTGCTGA
>JALTHX010000073.1:0-4199 GCA_027076005.1 Caldisericaceae bacterium | reverse complement strand
AAGCTTTTTACGATTTCTGCACCTTCTGTCCCTTCGATACAATGAGGAGGCCAGAATTTGAATTCAGGATCATTTTTTTTATGTGAGTCGCAAATATATATAACAGGTGCACCTTTTTTTTCAAATCCGGCCTTAAATCCTTTTATAAAAGGGACTATCTCTTTTGCTCCTTCTATCTTTAGTGTGCCTCCGTCCTCTATAAAATCATTTAACATATCCACTATTAAAAGTGCTTTCATCAGAGCACCACCTCCTGATAAATTTTATTCTTTCTTTGTTATTCTACAAAGATTCTGTTATTTACTGCCAACTCCATTACTTTTTCTATGTCTATTATAACCGGTCCGCTTTTTGTGATGCGTATTGAAAATGGAGTCTGTCCTGTGTAAATTTTTCTTTCTCCGTCGAGAGATAAAATCGCATTCTTGTCCTCGATAAGAATTTCCTCGTTGATTTTTACTTTTTTAATTTTTTCAATGTTTACTTTGGAAAGCTTTCCTGGCATAATTGGTGCAAGTACTGAAGAATTATTCTTTCCGAGTTTGCAGAATCCTCCTGCATTTTCTTTTCTACCGATTGGAAGATAAAACCCGAATATTGAAGAAAGGCCTATACTTTTTGGCTCTCCGAAACTCACAAAGATTTTTTTAATCTTTTCACTGTTGTACACTGCTTTTGAGCCTATAAAGTCATTTTCAATCACTGCAACATCTACAAGAGCAATGTCGTATAGCTTTTCATTTCTTAATATTTCGATTCTTTTCTGTTGTACCATACTTTTTTTTGCAATTTCTTCTTTTATTGCAATTGCTCCAATGGCACTACCTACGATTGTTCCGTCGTAGAAATAGGGGAATGTGTTGTTTGTTCCGGTAGATATTGGAATTAATGGTGTTTGTTGAGAATTTTTTGCAGCAAGCCTGTTTGTCCCGTCCCCGCCCAATATTACAATACAGCATACATCAAGATTTACCATTAGATTTGCGGCTTTTGCTGTATCGTTCTCTCCTTCCGGCACAAAATCGAGCACATTGACACTATCAGGGAATTCTTTTTTTAGATATTTTCCAAACCCGAATGAGTCAGGCATAAAGATAAACTTAGGTTTTGAAATGGAAAGTGCAGAATTTACTATGCGCTTTACAACATTTAATTTCTCAAAGTTGTTGAACGTAAAGGCGTCTGAAATTATTCTTCTTATATCCTTTCCGGATTCCGGATTTACGATTATTCCTATGCGCATTCTTTTAACCTTAACATAATATTTATAAGTTCATCCTCAGAAAAATAGCTTATTTCAATTTTTCCTTTGTCTTTACCACCGGTTATTTTTACTTTTGTCCCAAGCGCTTTTGTCAAGATTTCTTCTATTTGAAAAACTTCTTTTTCTTTTTTTGCAATGCGCTCGGTATCTCTTACCGAGAGATTTTTTTGCACTATTTTTTTAAATACATCTAAAATTTGTCCATCTGGCATTGAAAGTAAACTTTTTGCATGTCCAAAAGATATTTCTCCTTTTTCTATTGCTTCCCTTACCTCCAATGGCAGCTTTAAGATTCTCAAGTAATTTGTAATTTGTGGCCTGCTCATTCCAAGAATTTTTCCTACATCCTTATCGGTTAGGTTAAACTCCACTTTTATCTGTTTTATTGCGGTTGCTATTTCTATCGGGCTGAGCTCTTCTCTTTGAATATTTTCTGTTAGAGTGATTTTAAATGCCTCCAGGTCCGAAACATTTTTTATAATTACCGGCACCGTTTCCGCTTTTATATATTTTAATGCTTCAAGCCTTCGCTCTCCGGCAATTAACTCAAAGTGGCCGTTACCTTTTTCTCTTACAACTAGGGGCTGTATAACTCCTATGTTTTTTATTGATTCAGCGAGTGATTGTATGGTTTTAAAATCAAAATGTTTTCTTGGTTGATATGGCGACGGCGCAATGCTCTGTATAGGTACATCGGTAATGTTCTTGCTCATATTATTTTTGAAAGAAGTTTCGATGTTTTCATTATATTTTTGTTTCCTACAAGAATAAGTTTGTTTTTAACACGTGTCAAAGTAATTTTGGATTTAACGGGGTTTGTAAAGCTTCCTCCTATTTTGTGAGAATCTACAAATGATATAATAATTACATCTTTTTCCATTGAATCATCCGGAAGGGAAACTCTTACTTTTGAAACATCGGAGCTAACGAGCATTTTTTCAATATATGCCTTTTGCCTTTCGTAAGGAGTTACAATTCCAATTTTTTCGGGCTCCATTCCTCCTTTTATAAATTCTTTTACTGCAAGTGTTACAAATATAGCCTCTGCATCATTCCATTTGTTGTTTGTACCTTTAGGGTTCCCTTTTACCGATATAAATTGGACAAATTTATCAGGAGAAACTATTTCTCTGAATTCTTCTGAAACAGCATCGATATTTGTTAAAGACATTTCTTGTTCTTCCATCGGGGTTAATTCTTCTGAAAGCATTGGCTGCAGAAAATGCTGTATATGCTCGCCAAATCGGTGCTGTGTAGTAAGCTTTGCCCTGTTGCTTTCAGGAATTTTGTCTTCGAAAGGGATAAATTTAGGTGTGGAAAAGATAATATTTTTTGCTTTGCCTGCGATAGCAAGCAACAGATTTTTTTCTACTTCGGAATCAAGCAATATGATTGCATAGTCAAATATGGGTTCTTCAAGGTATAAATCTTTCTCATTTATGGAGAATATTTTGACTGGTTTGTCTTTACCTACGAATCTTCCGAGTTCTTTCCGGAAACATTTTTCTGTTTCATCCTTTTTGTTCTCACATGCTACAAGTATATTTCCCCCTTTCTTCATAAGATTCGCTACTGTTTTTGTTAGAACAAATTTTTTTCCGGTGCCGTTTTCCCCGGTTAAACAAAATAGTCCGTTGAAATTCAGCATTCTGCTTACTGCTTCATTTTGTTCCTCATCGTTTTGTATATAGTTTTCGTTTTGGAAAGGAATAACCTCGGAAGGTTCATTAGAGAAAAACTGATATGAAGAGTTTGAGGAATACAAGAAATCATATATTCCCCTGTATATAGGCAGTGCCTCGTCAATTGGGGTTACTGTATTGGGTTTTAAAATATCTTCTTCACTTCGTAGCAAAAGATTGGAAAAACCGATTTCTTCTACCGAGGCAAAGGCCTTTCTGCTAAGTGGGGGATTTTCCGAGATCATTACTTTCTCCCTTGTTTTTATCCAGGGCTCATTGTGAGCGATCCGAATGTTATATGTTATATCTTTGCCATCTAATTTTTTTTCTTTAAGAAGCCCGTTTAGAACCCCTCTTATGGGATTTTCTCCTCTTATAACGGTTTTCAAGAAGAGTTTTCTTTCTTTTAAGTCTTGTTTTACAAACGCTAACAAAAATTTTGAGAGTTCCGGATTTTTATTCTTGCTCAGCTTAATTTTACTGCAATGTTTGTAAAAAGGACAAGATTCACTGCATTCTCCGTCGGCAACCTTTTTAAAATAGTCATCGTAGGATTGAGTGAAATATGTTTGAACAATTGAATTTCGCATTTCAATGATATCTTCAAGTTCTTGCCGTTTTATCTTTTTCTCTTCCATTGTCCCTTTTTCTGTGTTTATTATCACGTATTTGTCCATATCGCTACCTGCTGCAAGTAAAATACCTTTAATGTCATTTCCTTTGAAAACAACCGGGAATTTCCCAAAATGCAGTATCCAGTTAAAAAATACCCCGAATTTTTTAGAAATATGCATCGATTTATAAGAAAATTTTCCTTTTAGTTCCTTAGGGTATCTTTTTGCAATTTTTGAGATTTTGTCTGAAGTTTCCTCGTTTCTTACTCCCCTGTAAAACTTGAGTTCATTGTTTTTATCTTCGATTTTTTCTCCAAAAAATTTTGACAGAAGTGGTGCGTATTTACAATATTTAGCGAGTGATATTTCTGCAGGAGTAAAATAGATATTCGGATAAAGGCTCACAGTGCTTTTTTCGGTTGCTATATAGGTGGTTTTTAAGATTCCTGATTTTTTTTCAAGGTTTGTAATATAAACAATGTCACCTTTTTTAATACCTTTCAGCTTATGGCCTTGAACATGGAATAAAGAATTTTTTTGCCTTATTGAAGCTGCAAAGCCATTTCTCTCCTCTTTTACATTGGTTATTTCCCCTACAATATTCATAATGTGCACCTCCTATATATATTAGTATATCTT
>JALTHX010000072.1:0-4260 GCA_027076005.1 Caldisericaceae bacterium | reverse complement strand
TTTTCTTCATTGCCTCTTCATTATTGGCACAATAGGCAATAGCCCCAATTGTCTCTGGCACAAAAATGATACGATAGGAAAAATTCAACTTTTTCTGAAAGAGTTCTCTAGCAAGAAATGCAGTCAGTATCATCCCACTTAAATTATCATTTGCCATAGATGGATGACAGATATAAGTGGAAATAAGATATTCTTTGCTGCTTTTACCTTGAATTAGGAGTTCACCAATAGTCAAAGAACCATCTATCAGGCTCGAATCAATAAAAACTTCATACTCTTCACCTTCCCTGAAATGAGCCTTTAAATCATCATAATTGATACAAAAACCCCAATTTTCTTCGTAGTAGGACGTACGATATGGGATAGCTTTGGCTAAATCTTTCCGATAATAGAGATGCCCTTTTATTAATTCTGAAAAGGTCAACGTTTTATGCACTGGAATACTGTAACTTACCACATGAAGATTGCTCTTTTGAAAATCGACTATCTTGTCGCCTCTGGAATTCTTGATCCACGCATCTCTAATATTCCATTCTTTAGGGATTACCCAGTCATATACTTTTTGGCCGCTTGGATACTCCTTAATTTCCAGCGGCACAATTTCCCTTAATATTTTCAAAGTTTCACGATTGCCGTTTCCGGTAATGCTGCGGGTTATGGGGAAGAGGCGTTTAAGATAATGATCTATTTGTTTTGTATAATCTTGCATTATGAACTTTTAACCGTCAGATGATTCCATTGCAAAATGGTATCTTCTTCTATCTGAAATACAGCTCTCTTACCAATAACCTCACCAATAAATTTAGGGCTTATCCCATGCGCTGGACGTTTCCATGTAAGGTCATCATATTCGATAATCTTGCCTTTGGGGATTTTCTTTTTTGCAACCAGACTTCTGCGGGCATTTTCCCTGGCCAGAGCCTCCGAAGGCAAGGAGTACTTATTGAAATTACCCAAAAGTTCAATAATCCTATCAGCATTTTTTCGAAACAATTTCAGATCACTTTTGTCCATGGAGTGATAATGATCGTTGCCAGACAGGGTCTTGTCATAGGTAAAATGTTTCTCCAGAATAACAGCCCCAAGAAGCATAGCAACTTCCAGCGTCTTCATATCTTTCGGTAGAGTATGGTCAGAATACCCGATAATTTTATCTGGAAAGTGTTGTTTAAGATCCAGAATCATACCAAGACTCGCATTGCGATCTTGTGTGGGATAATTTAGAACACAATGAAGTAACGCCAATGGATTACCGTTGGAAGCAATCCATCCAACGGCCTCCTGAATCTCATAAATATAGGAGGCTCCAGTAGATAGGATGATGGGCTTTCCAAACTTACAAATATATTTAATAAAAGGCCTATTTGTAATATCTGAAGATGAGATCTTGAATACTTCTACCAGATCATTAAGAAACGTGGCAGATTCTACATCAAAAGGTGTACTTAAAAACTCAATTCCTAACTGATCACAATAGGTTTTGAGTTGTTCATATTCATTTTTCCAGAAGCGATCATATTTCTTAAAAAGTTCAAATTGGCTTGATGTGGGCTCTTTAGTTATGTCCCAATAGGCAGGTGAAAACTTGGATGATAAGGTTTCAGCTTTGTAGCTCTGAAACTTTATGGCATCAGCCCCTCCTTCAAGGGCCTCATCAATAAGACGCTTTGCCAAATCCATCTTTCCTTCGTGATTTACGCCCGCCTCAGCAATTATGTAAGGATATCGTATTTTTCTATCATAAGGACTATATTTGGCAAAAACCTCTTTTAGCTTCATGATTGCTCCTTAAAGATTCGCACAATCTCTATAGCTGGTGTATCAATTTGAAAGTCTTTTAATGCCAAAAAGCGATAATCTCCAAAGGTATCGATATCAAGCTTCAACCCTGGGCAGGCAATTTTTTCATTCGGGGGGTCAAATGTCTTGATGGAGAATTGTTCAGGATTATCTGTAATGTAAGAAAAGCAATGTTCCCTGTGTTTGGGTTCAATCGCCTTCTTTTCCAGATATTGCAAAAGATCAAAGGAAATAATCTCCGCGCCCAGTCCATCGGGATAAGTATTGCCCTTGGGTATATGATTATAGGCGTAATCACAGGGATTGTCGAAATAAAATTCGATCAAATGATCGATTTCCTCACCAGAAATTAAAGGATTATCAGCACATATCCTTACAATATGCGTTGCCTGTCTTTCTCTTGCAGATAGATAAAACCTTTTTAAGACATCATCTTCCGGGCCTCTAAAGACATCCACTTTAAGCTTGTGCAAATAGTTGTTCAGAACATCATTTTCAGCATTATCCGGAATCGCAACAATAATGTCATCTAATCGCATTGACTGTCTCGTCCTATAAACTACCCATTTGATGATAGGATGCCCGTGCAGAGAAAGAAGCATCTTATATGGCAGGCGAGTCGACCCTATGCGAGCCTGAATAATGCCAATGATTTTAATCCGTTGCATTAACGTCTTTCCGAATCAACAATCCCTGTATAAGGTCAACAACCTTTTGTTTGTTAGCGTTAAAATTAAAGGGCACCATTTTATAGTAGAGATCCATGCGAAAATCGTTGTCAGAAACAAGTTTATCAAACTCCTGAATAATCTTTTCTTCAATATCTCCTCCAATACAGTGCCCTATATGAACGAACCCTCTCTCCTCCGAAGCAAAATCATGGGTATTTTCCCTCTCATGTTGAGAAATTATCAGCGAGGGGATATTCATGTGACATAGCTCATAAACGGTTCTGCCGTTGGAAGATATAGCAATATCACTTTGTTCCATGATGCTAGATACGACACCGGTCGCAAAGGTAAAAGAAATCCCATCATAACCGCATTGATCGATAAAGGTGACCAATTCATTCTTATACGGATATCCTGGGCCAGTTATAATGTAAATAATAATATGCCTTTCTTTGCAATATCCAACTATGCTGCTCAGAGTTTTCATTGTCAGGTTATGCTGATCTGTGCCACCAAAGGTGATAAGGACAGTTTCCACGCGCGGGCTAAACCTGCGTGGTTTGGCGTTTTGAAATTCATCGCGCAGGAAAAAGTATTGATGACCCCAAAAAATATTATTCCCAGGAATCACAGGGGTATCATAAAGTTCATTGAATGTTATATCCGCCAATGCAGCACCGGTTCCTAAGTCCTCAAAATTCACAACCGCTATTTCTTTTTGCTTAAGCTTTCTTATGTATTCACTGGTGGTATTAAGCATATCGTTTACAACGAGATCCGGCTTTAGCGCAATAATCTCTCTTTCGATATCTTTCTCAGGGAAAACGTAAATCATATAGTCGCTACCAGCTATGCTGTTAACAGCCAGGGCATTTTTTTCATCACATACAAAATAAATTTCATGATCAGTGATTTCTCTGGCAATCGTCAGAGAGCGGTATATATGCCCCATCCCTACCTGAGTATTTCCAATAACCCGAAACAGAATTTTCTTCCGGCGCAATAGTTTATCACATATCCACCAGTCCTGGTAATTCCTAATTTCAATATAGCCGTCATTCAACTGATATGGATATATTTTGAGTGGTTCTTTAATCTCCTTAACGAGATCAGAGTTGAACAGCAAAAAAGCTCTTGCCAGTGCTACGATAGTACTATGATTATCAGCGAAGATAATTTCCTTAAGATTATTATTTTCTAGATCGTAATTTCTGTATTTTTCACTCTTTACCGAAACTAGCATATCATAGTCGTTATCCATAAACACGTTACAGGCACGAAGTATTTCCGAAGATTGGACAAGGGGGGCATAAGGGTAAAGAATCAGTATTGCCTTGAATGTTTTATAAAGTCTCAAAAGGAAATATTTCAGATCTGCAATGATATTGGCGCCTGTTAATTTTAAGTTCTGTTTGTAATTGAATCTCACCCCGTTTCTCTCACAGATCAGACTGATTTCCTGTGAATCTGTAACAACGACAATATCTTCCAGAGAAACAATTTCCCTGGCAGTATTGATAGTTCGCTGTATCAAAGGTATACCGTCAAGTTTTTTTATAAGATCGTCCGGGAAGGCCACATTTTTTTTGACCGCCGGAATAACTACACAATAATCTTTCTTCATTGAATCACTTTAGAGAACCAAGAATTTCTGTTGCAGAATCAAGCATGTATTCTAATTCACTATCGTTCAACCAGTGATGAAACGGAAAGGACACCATATTATCAAAGAATAGATCCGTATTTGGACAATCAGCATTACCAAAACCGAGTTTTTGGTACAACGGAT
>JALTHX010000071.1:0-4273 GCA_027076005.1 Caldisericaceae bacterium | reverse complement strand
GTGTAAAATTTTCAGGTCCATAACCATCTGTATCATCAAAATCAAGATACGCATTGGGAATTCCATATAATCCATCACTATACTCATCCGGTGTCTTTGCAGAATACCATGTGTGGTATGATGGAGACGTTGCTGTTGAACTGGTATAATAATATACATGTAAATCTACATCAGTCCCATCTGTATCCCATGTTAATTGGATTCTTAATGGATATGCAGGAAAATCACCATATACAGTAAAATCAGGGGACTTTTCGTAAAGGTTATGGTCTAAATCATAAACAAGAATTACTATAATATTACTTCCCCTTACTATTGCAACACTGTGGTCAAATGTCCATTCGTTACCTGTTGAATGACTGAGTGCAAGTTCCAAAGTGTCACCATTCACAACAATGTATGCATATCCTTCAAAATCATATGCTGTTGAACCTCCTGGGTTATGCACTGTTCCCGAAATACTTAAAACCCTGCTTGTAACGGTAGCACCCGATGTAATGGATGAACCACCGCTTAAAATTGTCATTTGTGCTGTTTCAGGAACCTTTATTTTAAAGAGCGCACAAGATGTTGATGTCCCTATTACAGCAAGAGAAATTAAAATTGTAAAAAACTTTTTCACAAATCCTCCTTTTTTGTTTTTTTTGCCTTTTTTTATCCCGTGATTTGGTGTATGTTCGTAGCGACAACGGAATATTCCATCTGATTCAATATCTTATTCTCCTCCATTCGCCTCATAATAATATGTTAACTAATCTTTGTCAAGATTTTTTTTTAATTTTTTTCATATTTTTCTTGACATATTTAATTATTGTTTTATTATTGCCGTATGATTAAAGAATCTTTTAATGTAATTTTTAAGGATAAAGAATGGATAAAGAAAACTGCCATTGGGGCATTGTTTTCTGTTATCCCTATAATTCAAATATTTTCTATTGGTTATATCGAAAAATTCCTACATTCTATTTTGAAAGAAGGAAATAGAGAATTGCCCCAATGGAAGGAATGGGGAAATTTGTTTGTCAAAGGATTCCTGTGGCTAATTATTTCTATTATTTATCTTTTTGTACCATTACTCCTTATGGGTGGTATAGTACAGGTATTTAAATTTAACTTTAAATTTTTTATTACCCCGCTATTTGTATTAAAATCCCTAAATCCTCTCGGCATCTCAGGATTTTCACTTGGGAGCATCCTTTTACTTGCCATATTTTTCTTCCTCCCTATGGCATTAATGTCATATTCCGATACAGAAAATATTGGGGCTGCCTTTCACTTTAATGAAATATGGAAAAAGATTGAAAAAAATATGGCAACCTATATAAGTGCTTATGCTATCGTTGTAGTAGTAGGCATTATAGGGTTTCTTGTTATGCTTTTTGTTAGTTCCATTCCATTTATTGGAAGCCTTGTTGCATGGTATATCGCGGCGTGGATATGGTTCATAGTATATCTTCTTGGATTTTCTATATTCGCAGAAACATACAAATAATTAAGTAAAAACCGTGTTTCGTGACCGTATAATGCGGAATGCGGATTTAACAGAAAACAACGTAGAGGCAAGCCTCTGCACTCCAAAACTGCTCCACCCATCCTGTGAGATTGCTTCAGTCATTTCATTCCTTCGCAATGACAATGAGAGTCGTGTCATTGCGAGTGCCTCTTCTCGCTTATAGTTCTGCGAAGCAATCTCATCTGTTTTCCGTTTATTTCGTTGTTTTTCACTTTTAACCTTTCACATTTTACATTTAACTATACCTTAATCCGTATCACCATATCATCGTATCACCGTTTTTGGTGAGGTAATTGGGGCTGGGAAGCCCCTCCTACATAAAATAATAAGGAACGTGAACCGTGTTCGTGTCTCGTATTCACTTTTTTTGTTTATTTCGTTTTGCACGAATCACCATCACGAACACGTTTATTAATCCTTTACCCATTCACAGTTTACACCCCATATTTTAAGGTCTTTTCCATTTCATAGAAAAAACTATTTTTTTCTTGACTTTTCAATGAGTAGTTTTATTTTATAGACAAATTCGGTAAAATAGTAAATTATAAAAAGGAGGTTAGATGGAACAGCAGGATGTTGTATCAGATAGTATGTTATATCTGGTAAGTGAAACCAAAGGATGGCTGAGATTTTTGGGTATTGTTTCTATTGTAAGTGGCGTAATTTCGTTCCTGAGTATATTTGGAATTGTTATTGCCTGGCTTCCGTTGTGGCAGGGATTTCTCCTGCTGAATTCTGCAAATAAAGCTGATCGTTATGTTCAGGAAAAGAACGAAGTCCAGTTAAGGGAAACACTGAAACCTATAAAAACATATTTTGTAATACAGTCTATTGTGGTTGGTTTAAGTATTATCTTCAGTGTAGTTGCAGTTATATTTATGTTTGCAACAGGATTTGGGTTAAAATCAGGGTTAAATTCCCTTTTCCAACAATAAAATATCAGGAATGGGAAAAAATGAGTTGATGGGTTTCTTGAGTTTATGGAGTTAAAAAATGATAAAACCCGTGAGGCGTAAGGTGTGAATCGTGAAATGTAAGAGCAAAAAGACAAAAGGATATGGTAAGGATAAGTTGAAGGTTCAAAGTTGAAAGGAATGAAGACGCTAACCGCTATCCGCTTACCGCTAACAGCAAAAAGGATACCTGCTATTGGAAATAAAAAATGAGACAAACGAAATAAACAAAACAGACGAAATGAACGAAATAAATTTATCCCGTGAAATGTAAAACTATTTCACTGGGACGAGATAAACGAGAAGAACGGTGATACGGTGATATGATGATACGGAAATAGTTGAATGTTGAAGGAGAAATATAAACGGGAATAGGGAGACTTTTTCTTTAATTTTTTACCTTTAACATTTAACCTTTTACCTTTAACTATTTATATGTTTGTGAAACAAATAAGGAGGTATTATGAAAGATGTTGTTATTTTATCTGCTGTAAGGGTTCCTATGGGAAAATTTTTGGGGACACTCTCCCCTCTTTCTGCTACCGATATTGGAGGTATTGTTATAAAAGAAGCAGTTAAAAGGGCAAGTATTGAACCCTCTATGGTTGATGAAGTGATTATGGGAAATGTTGTTCAAGCAGGAGTAGGGCAGTCTCCTGCAAGACAGGCAGAAATCAAAGGTGGAATTCCGCCAGATATTGCTGCTTTTACAGTGAATAAGGTCTGCGGTTCGGGGATGAAGGCAGTAATGTTGGGTGCTCAGGCAATAAAAGCAGAAGATGCTAATATAGTTGTAACAGGCGGGATGGAATCAATGTCAAATTGCCCTTTTATTATACCAGGAAAGAGCAGGAAAGGACATAAATTGGGCAACCAGACGATGTATGATGCAATGATTTATGATGGACTATGGGATTCTTTTACTGACCAACATATGGGACTACTTGGTGAATTTACTGCCGAACATTCAAATATTTCCAGAGAATCTCAGGATGAGTTTGCTTATAATAGTCATATGAAGGCTATCAAGGCAATACAATCCGGTCTATTTAAGGATGAGATTATCCCCGTCCAAATTCCTCAAAGGAAAGGTGAACCCATAATGTTTGATACAGATGAAACACCAAGGTCTGATACTTCAATTGAAAAACTTTCAAGACTAAGACCTGCATTTAAAAAAGACGGGACTGTTACCGCGGGAAATGCACCAAGTACAAACGATGGTGCATCTGCCCTTGTGGTATCTTCTGACGAAAAAGCAAAAGAATTAGGGATTAAACCCCTTGCCAGAATTATAGGATATGCATCAGGACATACAGAGCCAAAGATGCTCTTTTATGCACCACCCATTGCTGTCAGAAATCTATTGAAAAAAACAGGAATGCATCTGGATGATTTTGATTTAATAGAGATGAATGAGGCATTCGCTGTTCAGTGCCTTGCAGATATTAAAGAACTTGGAGCGGATATAAATAAAATAAATGTGAATGGTGGAGCAGTTGCCCTTGGACATCCTATTGGTGCAAGTGGCGCAAGAATTCTGACAACATTAATTTACGCATTGAAGCATCAGAATAAACACAAAGGATTGGCAACACTGTGTCTTGGCGGAGGTGGAGCAGTCGCAATGGCAGTAGAAATAATATAATGATAAGTGAATGGGTTTATGGAGTTTATGGAGTTAAAAAATGATAAAACCCGTGAGGCGTAAGGCGTAAATCGTGAAAGGAAATGAAATAAAAGGTATGCTTTCTTTTGCTGTTTTTACAATTAACGCCTCACGATTTACGCTTAACGATTTTTTACT
>JALTHX010000070.1:0-4280 GCA_027076005.1 Caldisericaceae bacterium | reverse complement strand
AATATCATTGTACCGTTGTTATGTTTTGCAAATAGATAATTAAACAATGCACTTCGTGCATTGCCTATATGTATATGCCCCGTAGGGCTTGGTGCATATCTTACGCGAACCATATTTACCTCCAATTGAATATTATATTTTTTCACATATAATTTTAGCAGAACACAGAAAAAATGAAAACAATTTTAGAGGAGAAACAAATGAAAATACTTATTACTGCATTTGAGCCGTTTGGCAGAGAAAAAATAAACGCATCACTTGAGTCTATAAAATTAATCAAGGACGAGATTTCTGGTTCAAAAATTACAAAAATAATTCTGCCAGTAGTATTTGGTAAAGCAACACAAAAGCTCAGTGAAGAAATAGAAAAAGTTAAGCCGGATATTGTAATTTCAACGGGCGAGGCAGGCGGGAGGACAAAAATTAGCATTGAGAGAGTTGCAATCAACGTTAATGATAGTTCGGCAAGAGATAACGAAGGAAATAAACCCTCAAATGAAAAGATATTCAATGATGGCAAAAATGCGTATTTCTCTTTGCTGCCTATAAAGAAAATAGTAAAAGAACTTGTTAAAAATAATATTCCTGCTTCTGTTTCGAATTCAGCAGGCACGTTTGTATGCAACAATGTAATGTACGGTTTGCTTTATCTAATTGATAAAAAATACCACAATACAAAGGGCGGATTTATTCACGTTCCATATATCTATGAGCAAATATTAAATAAGAATGCCCCTGCAATGCCAAAAGAAATAATTGCAAGGGCACTTGAAATAATAATCAAAGTTTCGATTAAAGAATTTAGTTAGCTACAAAATTTCTACCTTTTAATGTTATTGCACGAACAATCCTTTTATCATAATCCCTATCTCCCGGAACGAGGGTTGCGCTCAAAGAAATATATTTCTCCAATGGGCCACCAACTATTTTCTTTCCAAGAATCTCTTCTATTTGAAAGATGCCAGCTGAATTTGACATTTCTACAACAAGTTCAATAGGCTTTTCTTTGCCACGCAGTATCAAAACTCGTTCAATTGAAAGCGCCGAAACAACATGAATACTTAAACTACCCAGGTCATAAGCCATTCTGCCTCTTCCTTTTGTCATATCGGTTCCATCACCAATTCCAACAAGGGCAGCTTCCATTATATAATCAGGTACTCCTGCGTCATGCGCATAGATTGCATTCAAAATAAATCCCCTTACTTCAGTCCTGTTTTCAAGATCCTTGTAAATAACAGGTAGAAGCCTGTCAAGTATAGGTATAGCAAGATAAGAACTATGCAACGGATGATTTTTCCTGTAAATTTGGTTTCCTATATCATGCAAGAGAGCAGCAGTAAGCACGATAAGATGCTCGTCATCAGCATCTCCCCCCCTTTCTGCAATAAAGTCCGGCACTACATCGTTTTCAAGCAGAAGATCTAACATATTTAGTGCAGATGCTGCAACAATTTTTGCATGTATCTCACCGTGGTCATTATACTTAAGTTTTTTTACGGCAATAAAATTTGAAAGATCCCAGTCAGCGCGAACCTCACCGTCGTTCAAAAGCATTTCAAACATCTTCCTCGCTTTAGAATAACCACTAATGGATTTTCCAATGGATTCAATCGATTCTGTTTCAAGGTAATCATAGCTCTCAGGAACTTCAACCTCAATTCCAAAGTTTTTGAGGTTTTTACTCTTAAATTTATTTTTCATTGTATCCCCCCTATATCTACAAGATAGCTTATTATAACAGATATCTTTTAAATGTAAAACCGGCAGGATCTGCAGCAACCCCCTTTTAATCCGTTTTGGGCCTAGATAAGTTGCGTATACAAAAATTGTGTTATAATATTTATATGAGTATGGACGAGAGAAAAAAGAAAATTTTGAACAACCTTGTTTCAGAATATATTAAAACAGGAAAGCCCGTTGGGTCGAGCAATATTGTAAAAAAATATGGGCTTGGCGTTTCACCTGCTACGGTGAGAAACGAAATGTCTGAGCTTGAAAAACTCGGGTATATTTTTCAACCGCATACTTCTGCGGGCAGAATACCAACAAGCAAGGGTTATCGCCTATATGTGGAAAATGCATTAAAAAACAAAAAAAAGTTTGACATAATGCAAATAGAAATTCCTAAACCGGAAGGGGTAAGAGATTTGAGAGAAGTACTGAATGACGTTTCCAATCTTATCTCATTCCACACTAAGGAGATTTCTCTTGTGCTGTCGCCGTGCCTTGATAAAGAAGAAATAAAATATATTCACTTTTTTAATGTAGAGAAAACAGTATATATTGTACTTGTAACAACTGTACATACTCTCGAGCCTGAACCGCTAATGAACAAAAAAATAGGGGAAAAAGAACTTAAAACGGTAGAAAGCTTTCTCAATAAAAAATTAAAGGGCTTATCCTTTCGAAAAGCAAAAAATCTGATAAAAAACAGTAATTTCTTTGCGGAACACATAAAAAACAATATACTTATTAAAGCATTTTATATTATGCTGAATAATGAAATTAGAAAAGGAGAAACACGCGATGTCTATATAAAGGGCATCGCGAACCTTCTTACAACAAGAATTTCAATAGTAGAGAAAAAAATGCACTCAGTACTGGAGATGTTGGAGGAAAAGAAGACTATCGAGGAGATCATTGAAGAAGTACCTGAGAAAGATAATATAGGATACCTCATAGGAGAAGAAAATAAATACCCCGAGCTCTGGGATTACAGCCTTATCACTGTAAAATATTCCATAAAAGAGATGGAAGGCACTCTTGCACTGCTTGGGCCAATGCGTATGGATTATATAAAAGGAATATACGTATTGGGGAAAATTGCTAACAAATTAGAAGAATTCGCAGATAAAATTATCACATAATGAATGTTGCAATTTTTACGCTCGGATGCAAAACAAATCAATATGAAAGCGAATTGATAAGGGAATCGTTTGAAAAAGAAGGGAATAAAATTATCCCTTTTAAGGAAAAAGCGGATATCTATATAATCAATTCTTGTGTCGTCACACAAAAAGCAGAAGCAGAAACTCGAAAGGCAGTACGCTTTGCGGAAAGGAAAAACCCAAACGCAAAAATAGTGTTAACTGGCTGCTTTGTAAACCTGCACAAGATTTTTAAAGAAGGGAATGTCTCTATTTACAACGGAGAAAAAGGTAAAATTGTAGATTTTCTTAAAAACAATAAAATCTACCCTGTATCAATTAACTCAGAAACCATAAACAAGTTCTCAGCGCATACCCGAGCAACCATAAAAATAGAAGAAGGATGCGACAATTTCTGCACATACTGCATTGTCCCGTTTGTGCGGGGAAGTAAAATAAAAAGCAAAAAAATAGACATAGTTATGAAGGAGACAGAGACTCTTGTAAAAAATGGGTTTAAGGAAATTGTTCTCACTGGCACGGAAATAGGCAAATACGGGAAAGATATCGGCGTAAACTTGGCAAAACTTCTTCAAAAAATGAAGGAAATACAAGGGATAGAAAGAATCAGGATAAGTTCCATATATCCTACGGCGGTAACAGATGAGCTTATAGGTCAAATTGAAAGCCCTGTCGTACCGCATCTGCATATGTCTCTTCAATCCGGAGATAATGAAGTGCTAAAAAAAATGAAAAGAAACTACACAATAGAAGAATACATAAAAATTGTAGAAAAACTTAGGCAAAAAGACCCGGATTTTTCTGTAAGTACTGACATAATAGTAGGGTTTCCCGGAGAATCGGAAGAGGCATTTCTAAATTCAATGGATGTAACAAGAAAAGTCCAATTTTCTAAAGTACATATCTTCAGATATTCGAAGAGGCCATTTACTCCTGCGTACTTTATGACTGAAACAGTAAGCGAGGGCACAAAAAAAATACGTGCGGAAAGAATGATAGAAATGGTTCTCTCTGTCCAGAAAGAATACAAAGAACGCTTCATCGGAAGAAAAGTTAAGGTACTTGTAGAAAAAGAGAGAAATGGATTTTACACAGGATTTACGCCATATTATATAAAAGTACGGTTTCCCGCATCAAAAAAAATAGAGTCAGGTGAGATTGTTAAAATCAATGTTAGAGAAGCAGACGCAAACTTTATCTATGGAGAATTAGCAAATTTATAATGAATTAACCCTCTGCCCCACGTTCCAACAAACACAGTTTTGCTGTATAGGGGATGAGTGACTAACGAAAATATATGTGCATTTTGTAACCTTTTTTCAAATGTTTTTCCTTCATTCTTAGAAATATACAATCCATTGTCAGTTCCGGCAAATAAAATACCTTCCT